>JBKBVA010000052.1:0-11607 GCA_046289665.1 Allosphingosinicella sp. | reverse complement strand
GCCGCCGCCGAGCGGCTGATCCGGGTCAACCGGCTGGCCGAGATCGAAAAAGCGCTGCCGGCCGCCTCCGCCGCGGTGGAGGCCGCGCAGGGCCGTACCGCCGCCGCGCTCGCCGAAATGCAGGCCGCGCGCGAGGCGGCCGACGCCGCCCGACGCGGAGAGGCCGAAGCCTCCGCCGAAATCCGCGAAGCCGCCCGCGCCGAGGACAGCGCCCGCGTCGAGATCGAGCGGCTGGAGCTGCGCCGCACCGGCATCGCCGAACGGATCGAGCAGGCCGGCCAGGACCTCGCCGCCGCGAAGGATGCCTTCGCCGAGGCGGAGAAGGTCGTCGCCGGCCTTCCCGACGCCGCCGCCACCGACCGGCGGGTGGCCGAGCTGCGCGCCGCCGCCGAGGCCGCCCAGCGCGCCCTTGCCGACGTCCGCGCCGAAGCCGCCACCCACGCCCGCGCCGTCAGCGCCGACCGCCAGCGCGCCGAGGCGGCGGCCAAGGAGCAGGAGGATTGGCGGGTCCGCGCCGCCGACGCCGCCCGGCGCAGCACCGACATGGCCAGGCGCATCGCGGAAGCCGAGGCGGAGGCCGAGC
Organism: Allosphingosinicella sp.; assembly: GCA_046289665.1. Lineage (GTDB taxonomy): Bacteria > Pseudomonadota > Alphaproteobacteria > Sphingomonadales > Sphingomonadaceae > Allosphingosinicella. Next base: position 11,024 of record JBKBVA010000052.1, on the reverse strand, counting down.
GGCTCGCCGACGCGCCGGACGAGATCGCCCGCAGGATCGCTGCGCTCGAGGCCGACGCCTCCGAAGCCGCGCGCGCCGCGGAGGCCGCGCTCGAGGCCGAGCGGGAAGGGGAGGCGGCCTTGCGGACCACCGAGGCGCGGCTCGCCGACGTGGCCGAGGCGCTCGCCACCGCCCGCGAGGCCCGCGCCGGTGCGGTCGCCCGCCACGAGAACCAGGAAAGCCGCCGGATCGAGATGGGGCGCATTTCCGGCGAGCGGTTCGAATGCCCGCCGCCGCTCCTTCCCGAAAAGCTCGGCTTCGACGAGGAGACGATCGTCGCCGCCGGGGAGGAATCGGCGCGGCACGAACGGCTCACCGCCGAGCGCGAGCGGATCGGGCCGGTCAATCTCGTCGCCGAGCGCGAACTCGCCGAGCTCGACGAGACCCGCACCGCCAGCCAGGCGGAGCGCGAGGAACTGGGCCAGGCCATCCACCGCCTGCGCGGATCGATCGGCAGCCTGAACCGCGAAGGCCGCGCGCGGCTGCTGGCCGCCTTCGAGACGGTCGACCGCCATTTCCGCAGCCTGTTCACGACGTTGTTCGAGGGCGGGCAGGCGCATCTCGAGCTGGTCGATTCCGACGACCCGCTCGAGGCCGGGCTCGAGATCATGGCGCAGCCGCCCGGCAAGCGCCTCTCCGCCCTCACTCTGCTGTCGGGCGGCGAGCAGGCGCTGACCGCCGTCGCCCTCATCTTCGCCTTGTTCCTGACCAATCCCGCGCCGATCTGCGTTCTCGACGAAGTTGACGCCCCCCTAGACGACGCCAACATCGAACGCTTCTGCGACCTGCTCGACCGGATGACCAACGAGACCGAGACGCGCTACCTGATCGTCACCCACAATGCGGTGACGATGAGCCGCATGCATCGCCTGTTCGGCGTCACCATGATCGAAAAGGGGGTCAGCCGCCTGGTCAGCGTCGATCTCGGCGGCGCCGAGAGACTGCTGGCGGCGGAGTGACACGGCCCTTCGTCCCGCCGCATCCGCCGCGCGGCGCCGGGCCGGTGGCGGTGTGGCGCGGCTTCTTCGGGGAGCGGGCGCGCTCGGCGGTCTACGGCTGGTCCGAACGCGCGTTCGAGCTGCCCTACATGCGGCGCAACGTGCTCGGCTACCGCGTCCACATCCCGCTCGATCCCGAGATCATCCAGCGGGTGCTGCTCGACAACGCCGCCAATTACGCCAAGCCGGACCTGGTGAAGCGGCTGCTGGCGCCGGTCATCGGCCAGGGGCTGCTGACCGCCGACGGCCCTTTGTGGCGCGACCAGCGGCGGATCGTCGCAGCCAGCTTCTCGCCGCCGGCGGTCGATGCGCTCGCCCCCGCCTTCGCCCGCGCGGCCGACGCGGCGATGGCCGGCTGGGGAGAGGGCGGCCGCATCGACATGGGCGCGGTGTCGACCCAGACGACGATGCGCGTCATCGCCGACAGCCTGTTCGCCGGCGACCCGCGCCTCACCAGCGGCGCAGCGATCGCCCATATCGCCGCCGCGCTGGAAGCATTCAGCGAGGCGCGGCTGCAGGTGCTGCTGGGGCTGCCGATCGTCCCGCTGAGCCCGAAGGGCTGGCGCGGCCGGCGCGGGAACATCTATCTGCGCAAGACCCTGGCCGCGGTGGTGCGCGACCGCCTGCGCGGCGACCGGGGCAGCGACTTCCTCGGCACGCTGATCGCCGCGCTGGAAGAGCGGTTCGAGCCCGCCGAGGCCGAGTCGCTGGCGGTGGACAATGCCGCCACCTTCTACCTCGCCGGCCACGAGACGACCGCGCACGCGCTGACCTGGACCCTGTTCCTGCTCTCCGAGCAGCCCGAACTGCAGGAGGAAGCGGCGGCCGAGGCGCGGGCCGCGCTCGGTGCCGGCGCCGAGGGGGTGGCCGAGCGGCTGCCGCTGGTCCGCCGCATCCTCGACGAATCGCTTCGCCTCTACCCGCCGGTGCCGCGCTTCGACCGCCAGGCGCTGGGTGCCGACCGGCTGGGCGACCATGAGGTGGCGGCCGGCGACATCGTCTCGATCTGGCCGTGGATCGTCCACCGTCACAAGGCCCTGTGGGACGAGCCCGACACCTTCCGCGTCGACCGCTTCGCGGCCGGCAAGGGCGATCGCCACCGCTTCCAGTATCTCCCCTTCGGCGGCGGGCCGCGTGTCTGCGTCGGCGCCCGCTTCGCGACGATCGAGGCGCTGACCATCCTCGCGCACTGGATCGCCCGCTGGCGCTTTGCACCCGAGCCGGGGCGCGAGGTACGGCCGTTCGGCATGGTCACGCTCCGCCCGTTCGGCGGTCTGCCGCTGAGGCTCTCGCGAAGAGAGTAGCTGCTTCTGCGAATGCTATTGCGAAACATTCGCAACAGGAATAGACGCCGGTCCAGACGCAAAGATGCGCAGACAAGGGGTCTTCCATGCACGTTCGTTCCGTTTCCGCCCTCGCCCTCACGCTCGCCCTCGCTACGCCGGCCTGGGCCTTCGAAGGCGAGGGCGCGGCCGAGGCCGGCACCGCCGCCGCCGCCGCCACCGCCTTCGCCGATGTCGACCAGTCGATCGTCGTCACCGGGCAGCGCCCCGAATATGGCGCCGAGACCAGCTGCACCGCGACCCGCACCTGCACCGACGTCAAGGACGTGCCCCAGGCGCTGACCGTCATCTCGGAAAGCCAGATCGAGGACCAGGCGATGCGCTCGATCGCCGACCTGCTGACCTTCGTGCCCGGCGCCACCCCCGGCACCGGCGAGGGCAATCGCGACCAGATCACGCTGCGCGGCAACAACACCACCGCCGATTTCTTCGTCAACGGCGTGCGCGACGACGTCCAGTATTTCCGCGATCTCTACAATGCCGAGCGCGTCGAGGTGCTGCGCGGCCCCAATGCGATGATCTTCGGCCGCGGCGGCGGCGGCGGCGTCGTCAACCGCGTCACCAAGCGCGCCAGCGGCAATGCCTATCGCGAATTCTCCGCCACCGCCGACAGCGAGGGCGGCGTCCGCTTCACCGGCGACGTCGACCAGCCGCTCGGCGGCGACCTCGGGCTGCGCGTCAACGGCGTCTACGAGGACGGCGAGAGCTTCCGCCGCGCGGTCGAGCTGGAGCGCTACGGCATCAACCCCACCGCCGGCGGCACGTTCGGCGCCACCCGCGTCGACATCGGCTACGAATTTTTCCATGATCGTCGCACCGCCGACCGCGGCATCCCCGCCTTCGGCGACCGGCCGCTCGAAGGCGTCGACCGGGTCTTCTTCGGCGATCCGGAGGCGAGCTACGCCGACATCGACGCCCATGTCGCGACCCTCGCCGTCGAGCACGTGTTCGCCGACGGCCTCACTCTGCGCAACCGCACCAGCTACGGCGACTATGACAAGGTCTACCAGAACGTCTTTCCGGGCGACCTGATCGAGGCGACCGGCCAGGTCCGCCTCTCCGCCTATCGCAACGTCACGACGCGCGAGAATCTGTTCAGCCAGACCGACCTCGTCTGGGAGAACCGCCTCGGCGGCATCGACCAGACCTTGCTGCTCGGCTTCGAGATCGGCCGGCAGGACACGTTCAACCGCCGCCTCAACGGCTTCTTCCAGCGCACCTATGCCGGCGCGCCCGCGGACAGCGGCAGCATCCTCGTGCCCGTCACCGATCCCACCATCGATGCCGACCTGATCTTCCGCCCCGTCAACACCAACGCCGCCCGCACCCCGGCGGCGCACAACGACAGCGAGGTGAACGTCCTCGCTTTCTACGCGCAGGACCAGATCCGGCTGTCGGAGACGGTCGAGATCGTCGCCGGGCTGCGCTTCGACCGGTTCGCGCTCGACATCGTCGACCTCAACAACGGCGCCGCCTTCAGCCGCACCGACGAGCTCGTCTCGCCGCGCCTCGGCCTGATCCTGAAGCCGACGCCGGCGCTGTCCTTCTATGCCAGCTACGGCCGCTCCTACCTGCCGAGCGCGGGGGACCAGTTCACCTCGCTCGACCTCACCGGCGAGGCGCTGAAGCCGGAGCGCTTCGACAATTACGAGCTGGGCGTGAAGTGGGAGCCGATCGAGGGCCTCCTCGCCACCGCCGCCGTCTACCAGCTCGACCGCACCAACACGCGCGCGGTGGAGCCCGGCACCGGCGACATCGTCCTCACCGGCGCCCAACGCAGCCGCGGCATCGAGATCGGCGTCGAGCGCAACATCTCGGACCGCTGGCAGATCTCGGCCGGCTATGCGCTGCAGGAGGCGGAGATCCGCCGCGCCACCGACGCCTGCCCCACCGGCGACTGCGACGTGCCGCTCGTCCCGCGCCACCAATTCTCGCTGTGGAACCGCTACGACGTCACCGGACGGCTCGGCCTCGGCCTCGGCCTCGTCGCCGCGTCGAAATCCTATGCGTCGATCAGCAACGACGTGACCTTGCCGGGCTATGCGCGGGTCGATGCGGCGGTGTTCTTCGAACTGACGCAGGGCGTCGAGGCGCAGGTCAACGTCGAAAATCTCTTCGGCGCCGACTATTTCCCGACCGCCCACAACGACAACAATATCGCCCCGGGCGCGCCGACCACGGCGCGGGCGACGGTGCGCTTCCGCTTCTGATCAGGCGCGGGCGCTTCCCAAGCGGGGCGCCCGCGCCTACCTGCTGGCGCGATGACGATCGCGATCCTCGAGACGGGCAAGCCGCCCGCGCAGCTCATCCCCCGCTTCGGCGCCTATCCGGCGATGTTCGCCCGCCTGCTCGGCCCGGACTCCCAGACGGTGGCCTACGACGTCGAGGCGGGCGAGTTGCCGGAGCCGGGCGCGCACCGGGCGGCGCTCGTCACCGGCTCGCCCGCCGGCGTCTACGACAACCTGCCGTGGATCGCGCCGCTCGAGGCCTGGTTGCGCGCGGCGAAGGGACGCATCCGGCTGGTCGGCGTCTGCTTCGGGCACCAGATCATGGCGCAGGCCTTCGGCGGCCGGGTCGAGAAGTCGGAACGCGGCTGGGGCGTGGGCCTCCAGACTTACGAGGTCCGCCGCCCGGCTGCGTTCATGGACGGCGAGGAGAAAGTGGCGATCCCGGTCTCGCACCAGGACCAGATCGTCGTGCAGCCGCCCGCCACCGACATCCTCGCCGCGAGCGCCTTCAGCCCCTACGGCGTCCTCGGCTATGGGGGCCAGCCCGCGCTCTCGATGCAGTTCCACCCGGAGTTCGAGCCCGATTTCGCCCGCGCGCTGATCGAAGCCCGCCGCGACCGCCTGCCCGATCCCGACGCCGCCATCGCCTCACTCGCCGGGCCGGACGACCGAGCGCGGGTGGCCGGCTGGATCCGGAGGTTCCTGGCATGACCCGCTGGCGCGTGATCGAGGCGGACATCACGCGGCTGGAGGTCGACGCGATCGTTAACGCGGCGAACGAGAGCCTGCTCGGCGGCGGCGGCGTCGACGGCGCGATCCACCGCGCCGCCGGGCCGGGCCTCCTCGCCGAATGCCGGCTGCTGCGCGGCTGCCCGACCGGCGAGGCGCGGATCACCGGCGGGCACGATCTGCCCGCGCGCCACGTCATCCACACCGTCGGCCCGGTCTGGCGCGGCGGCGGGGCAGGGGAGGCGGCTCTGCTCGCCGCCTGCTATCGGAGCAGCCTCGCCCTGGCGCGGGAGCATGGCCTGCGCACCATCGCCTTTCCGGCGATCTCGACCGGCGTCTACGGCTATCCGGTCGCGGCGGCGGCGGAGGTGGCGGCGGAGACGGTGGCCGAGAGACTGCGCGCCCACCGCGATGCCTTTCACGAGATCCTGTTCGTCTGCTTCAGCGCCCCGGCGCGCGAGGCCTATGCACAGGCGGTGGCGCGCCACACGGCCTCCCCATCGCCCGATGGGGAGGAGGACCGGGCGTAGCCCGGTGGAGGGGTAGCCGGCGCCGGACGGGGCGGGTTCGCGCGTGAACCTGTTGAATTCTCCGGCTTCTACCCCTCCACCAGCTTCGCTGGTCCCCCTCCCCATGACGACGTCATGGGGAGGCAGCTTAGGCCGCAAACGTGTCGCAGGCGGCCGGATCGCCGGTCTCGATCCCGCGCCTGAGCCACTGCATGCGCTGGGCGGAGGTGCCGTGGGTGAAGGTCTCCGGCGACACCCGCCCCTGGGCGTTGCGCTGCAGCGTGTCGTCGCCGATCGCCGAGGCGGCGGTCAGGCCTTCCTGTATGTCGCCGGGCTCGAGGCGGTCGCGGTTGCGGCCCGCCCAGACGCCGGCATAGCAATCCGCCTGCAGCTCGACGCGCACCTGGACGGCGTTGCCCTGCGCGCTGGAGAGGCGCCTTTGCTGCCGCCGCGCCTCGTCGAGCACGCCGGTCAGCGCCTGGATGTGGTGCCCGACCTCGTGGGCGATGACGTAGGCCTGGGCGAAGTCGCCGGCGGCGCCGAGGCGGTTGCTGAGCTCCGAAAAGAATTGGGTGTCGAGGTAGATGCTGTTGTCGGACGGGCAGTAGAAGGGCCCCATCGCCGCCTGCGCGACGCCGCAGCCGGAACGGCCGGTGCCGCCGTAGAAGGTGAACTGGGCGGGGCGATAGGTCTCCCCCCGCTCCGAGAAGATCCGCGCCCACGTATCCTCCGTACTCGCCAGCACCTGGCAGGTGAAGCGGCTCTCGGCGTCGGTGGTGCACGCCTGCTCGGCGCTCCGGCCCGCGCCTTTCTGGTGCGGCGCGACCGTCCCGCCGCCGTCGCCGCTTACGCCGAGCGGGAGCCCGCCGCCGAACACCATGAACAGGATGCCGAGCACGATGACGCCGCCGATGCCGAAGCGGCTCGCCACCAGCCCGAGCAGCAGGCCGAACATGCCGCCGCCCCCGCCGCCGCCGCCGAAGCTCTGGCCCCTCTGGTCGCGCACATTGTCGCTCATCCGATAGTCGTCGAGCTTCATCGTCTCTCTCCCTGAACCTTTCGCAGAGAATGTTCGGGCGACGCGGCGGTTGCAAAATCGTGCCGGGGCGGGAATGGGCTATCCACGTCATCCCGGCGAAGGCCGGGATCTCAGATCGGAAAGCCTCGGCCTTTTCTCCACGAGACCCCGGCTTTCGCCGAGGTGACGGAGAGGGCCGGAAGCGGGAGAGTTCGTCCATGTTCCTCAACGGCAAGACCGCCCTCGTCACCGGCTCCACCTCCGGCATCGGCCTCGCCATCGCGCGCGCGCTGGCGGCGGAAGGGGCGCGGGTGACGCTGAACGGCTTCGGCGACCCGGCCGAGATCGAGGCGCTGAAGGAGGAGATCGGCGCCGGCTACAGCGACGCGGACCTGACGAAGCCGGACGCGGTCGAGGCGATGATGGCGGAGGCGGGGCTCGTCGACATCCTCGTCAACAATGCCGGCATGCAGCACGTCGCGCCGATCGACGCCTTTCCAGTCGACCGGTGGGACCTGATGATCGCGCTCAACCTCTCCGCCGTCTTCCACACCACGCGGCTCGCGCTGCCGGGGATGAAGGAGAAGGGCTGGGGCCGGATCGTCAACACCGCCTCGGCCCACAGCCTCGTCGCCAGCCCCAACAAGGCGCCCTATGTCGCGACCAAGCACGCCGTTGCCGGCCTCACCAAGGCGGTGGCGCTGGAGACCGCGACGAGCGGCGTGACGGTGAACTGCATCAGCCCCGGCTACGTCTGGACGCCGCTGGTCGAGAACCAGATCCCGGACACGATGAAGGCGCGCGGCCTCACCCGCGAGCAGGTGATGAACGACGTCCTCCTCGCCGCCCAGCCGACCAAGAAGTTCGTGACGGTCGACCAGGTCGCCGCCCTCGCCGTCTTCCTCTGCCGCGACGAAGCCGCGGCGATCACCGGCGCCAACCTGTCGATGGACGGTGGCTGGACGGCGCAGTGAGGGGAGGGGCGGCCTAGAAGTCGCCCCAATAGATTTTCGACAGCGGCAGCGGGAGGATCCGGCCCACCTTCGCGATCTCGGCGGCGACCGCCGGCCGCGCCCGCAGCGCCTGCAGCCGCCCGGCGATCAGGCGTCCCGCCTCGGTCCGATGCTCGCCCACCGTGTAATCCTGCAGCGCGGCGAGAACCTCGTGAGGATCGTCGCCGCGCAGCCGGCGGATCAGCAGCGTCTCGGCGGCGTCCATGTCGTCGGCGCAGAGCAAGGCGCGCATGTGCGCCGCCTCGTTCGTCTCGCTGCCCTCCTTCAGCCTGGCCAGCGCCGGCGCGGCCGCCGCCATGTCTCCGCCCAAAGCATGGCCGCAGGCCGCGCTAGACCAGATCCACATCTTGCCGAAGGGGCTCGCCAGCCCCTCCACGCGCGCCTCCAGCGCCTCGGAATAGCGCGCGGCCTCCTCGTAGCGTCCGGCGCCGATCAGGACGGCGCCATGGTTGATCGCCATGTTGACCAGCGATCCGTGCTTCTTCATGTCGAGCGTCAGCAGCTTTTCCATCAACGCCACCGCCTCCGCGCTGCGGCCGAGCGCCTGCAGCGAATAGGCCGCCTCGTTGACGATCCAGAAGGCGTCCTCGCCGCCGGTCTCGACCGCGGCGAGATCGGCGGTGGCGGGAAGGAGCAGAGCCAAAGCCTGCTCCTCCTTGCCCATTTCCCGCAGCGTCTGAGCGCGGGTCAGCAGGCGCTTGAGGTTGTCCGGCTCCGCCTCCAGCCGTTCGCGCGAATGGCGGTTGCCGCGGGCGAGCGCGCTTTCGACCAGCGCCACCGGGTCCTCGCCGGCTTCGAACAGGTCGTAATATCGGCGGGCGGTGGCCAGCCGCACGGTCGGGGCGGCGCCCTTCACCTCCAGGGCGAGCGCCCGTGCGCCCGCTATGTCGCCGGATTCCAGCCGCCGGTCGATCGCATCGAGGCGGTACCAGTCGCGGCGGTCGATATCGTCGGGGTCCGGCCAGCCGATCGTCAGCAGCGCCTCGGAAAGCCGCCGCTGCGAGGCCTTGTCCTTCGCCTCGTAGAAGCTGCCGAACATCCACTGGACGAGGTCTTCGTTGATGAAGGCGCGCATCGGCTCGCCTTCGTCCGGCTGCATCGCGCGCGCGCCGGCTTCGAGGGCGGCGAGCGCCGCGGCCCGGTCCCCGGCCGCGCCGGCGGCGCTGGCGGCGATGCCAAAGGTGAAGGGGTTGGTCTCCCCGGCCGCGATCAGCGCCTGCCCGAGCGCGAGCGCCTCGGGTACCCGCTCCAGCGCGGTGAGCGCCAGCATGCGCACGTTGCCCATGCCCATGCGCACGTCGGGATCGTCCTTGCCCGCCGCGGCTATGCGCTCGGCATGGCCGAGGATCGCGGCGGCATAGGTCTTGTCGTCGTAGAGCTTGCCGATGTCGAGCGCGTCGATCGCCTCGGCGGCGGTGCGCAGGGCCTCGTCGCCGGCGGCGGATCGGTCGCCCGGAGGCGGGTTGGGCGCGGCGGCGGCAGGCGCACCGGCGAGCATGAGTGCGGCAAGCAGAACCGATTTCAGCATAGTCGAATTTCCCCCTGGCGCGGGAGAATGGCGCGGCGCAGCGCGCGGCACAAGCGGGGCCTTGCTTGTCCCGTGCGTGCGGCGGGGCTATTCCGGAGCCCATGAAGCCGCTCCTTCCGGCCCTGGCGGCCGCTTTCCTCCTCTCGGCCTGCGGACCGCGTCCCGTCGGTCCCGAAGCGGCGGTGCCGGTCGAGGCGGCGTGGCGCAGCGTCGCGACCTCGCCGGACCGGGAGCGGCTGCGCGAATGGCGGACCGCCTTCACCCAGGCGTTGGCCAAGGCACGCGCCGCCGGCCATGCGGCGGAGATCGAGGCCGAAGGCGCGCTGCTGCGGCCGGACGCCGCTCTGCCCGGCGTGACGCCGCCGCCGGGCGACTATGCCTGCCGCGTCACCAAGGTCGGCGCCAAGGCGCAGGGGCTGCTGGACTACGTCGCCTATCCCGCCTTCGCCTGCCGCATCGGCCCGGGCCCGGGCGAGGTGCTGGATTTCGTCAAGCGCACCGGCTCGCAGCGCCCGGTCGGCCGGCTGTTCCCCGAAAATCCGCGGCGGATGGTCTTCCTCGGTACCCTCCAGCTCGGCGACGAAGCCGGCACCTTGCGCTACGGCCACGATCCGGAGCGCGACATGGCCGGCCTGCTGGAGCGGGTGGGCGACGATCGCTGGCGGCTGCTTTTCCCCTATCCCGCATTCGAATCCACCATGGACGTGCTCGAGCTCGTCCCCGCTGCGTGAAGGCCCCGTCGATGAAGGCTCTTGCCCTGCTGCTGCCCCTCGCTCTGTTCGCCGCGCCCGCCGCGGCCGACCCGCTGTCGCAGAAGATCGAGGCGGAGATGCCGTCGCTGATGGCGATCTACCGCGATCTCCATGCCCATCCCGAACTCTCCATGCAGGAGACGCGCTCGGCGGCGAAGCTCGCGGCGGAGGCGAAGAAGCTCGGCTTCGACGTCACCACCGGCGTCGGCAAGACCGGCGTCGTCGCGGTGATGACGAACGGCCCCGGCCCGGTCGTGCTGCTGCGCGCCGACATGGACGCACTCCCCGTCGAGGAGCAGACCGGCCTTCCATTCGCCTCGAAGGTGAAGGCGGTGAGCGCCTCGGGCACCGAGAGCGGCGTCATGCACGCCTGCGGCCACGACACCCACATGACCGCCTGGGTTGCCACCGCCCGGGCGATGGCCGCGCTGAAGGACCGCTGGTCCGGCACGCTGGTGATGATCGCCCAGCCGGGCGAAGAGACGGGGGAGGGCGCGCGCGCGATGCTGGAGGACGGGCTCTACACCCGCTTTCCCAAGCCCACCCACGCGCTCGCCTTCCACGACAGCGCGTCGCTGCCGGCCGGCACGATCGGCTACACCCCGGCCGCGGCCTTCGCCAACGTCGACACGGTCGACGTCATCGTGAAGGGCGTCGGCGGCCACGGCGCGGTGCCGCAGAACACCAGGGACCCGGTCGTCCTCGCCGCCCGCATCGTCGGCACGCTCCAGACCCTGGTCAGCCGCGAGCTCGACCCGCAGGACGCGGCGGTGGTCACCGTCGGCAGCTTCCAGGGCGGCACCAAGCACAACATCATCTCGGACCAGGCGACGCTGTTGCTGACGGTCCGCAGCTACAACGACAAGA
>JBKBVA010000051.1:0-11707 GCA_046289665.1 Allosphingosinicella sp. | reverse complement strand
CGAGCCGGCCGGCGGCTGAGCCGGGCCTCGCGCCGCCGCGCGGGTGCCATTCGACGAACGCGCACGCCCCGAGCGAGCGCCGCGCCAGAGCGTTACGCGCTCGCAGGATCGCGCGGACCACGAAGCGCAGGCTGCGCGGGCTCACCGCGCCCCAGCCGACCCAGCCCAGCGCCTGCAGGCTCGCCGCATCGGGCCGGAGGTCGCCGCGCTTCAGCAGCCGCCGCATCTGCCCCGGCCGCCGTCCCGACCACAGGCGCGTCGAGCCCCGCGCAACGAAGGTCTTGGGGTGGAGCCGCCCGCCTGCGCGCCCGGCGCGCAGCACCGCGTCGTAATCTTCCCCCCGCGCATAAGCGTCGATCGCGCGGTACATCAGGTCGACCGCATCCTCGACCTCCTCCTGCCGCTCGCGCAGCCGGGTGCTGATTCCGGTGTGGCGCACGCCGGTCAGCACTTCGGGAACGACCAGCAGCCGCCCGGTCTCGGCAAGGCGCAGATAGAGGTCGAGATCCTCCCAATATTCCGCCGCCGCCCGGTATCCGCCCACCCGGTCGAAGCTGGCGCGGCGGAACATGATCGAGCTGTGGACGAACGGCGCCAGCGGCGCGCCGCTCAGCAGCCGCCACCAGTCGGCGGGCCTGACCGTCCGCCCCTCCTCGTCGATCCCGTCGGAGAGGGTCGCGACCAGCGAAGTGCCCGGCTGGGCCTGGAACAGGGCATGCTGCCGCGCCAGCCGTTCGGGATAGGCGATGTCGTCGGCATGGACGATCGCCACCAGCGGCGCCCGCGCCTCGCCCACCACCCAATTGGCGCTGGCAGCGAGGCCGGATTTGGTCTCGCGCCGGAGCAGCCGGATGCGCCGGTCCTGTGCCGCCAGCGCCCGCAGCACGTCGCTCGATCCGTCGCTCGATCCGTCGTCGCCGATCACGAATTCGAAATCGTGAAAGCTCTGCGCCAGCACGCTGCGCACGCTCGCCTCGACATGCGGCATGCCGTTGTGGACGGCCATGACCGCGCTGACGGCCGGTGCGCTCACGTCCGGCGGGCCCCGCCGCGGTCGAACTTCATGCCGGCACTCGCCAATCCGTCACGCACGCACTTCCCGCCCTGTCCGGCCCATCGCGGCCGCACACGCGCCGCGCGCCGACGCCTTGCGACAGCCGCGCTTGTTGTTCAAGGCCTTGGAGGCCCTTGTGCACGGCCCGTCTCTTGCGGGCATGCGCGCAAGGGGTGCATTCGCCCGCCGAACTGGTAAGCGGGGGGCGCGAAGGGCAGGGGCTGGCTGAGGCGACGTGCAGGCATTGCGGACACTCTACCGGCTGATGACGGGCGCGCGGCGGCGGCATCTCGCCGCCACGCTGGCCCTGATGCTGCTCGGCGTCGTCGCGGAGATGGTGACGATCGGCGCGGTGATGCCGCTGCTCGCCCTCGCCGCCGACGCCGATACGGCGCTGGTCGGCCCCCGGCTGCGCGCCTGGCTCGGCTTCGCCGGCGGCGATCCATTGGTCGGCGCCGCGGTGCTGCTGGTCGGCGCGGCGATCGCCGCCGCCGCCGTCCGCCTGCTCCTCGCCTGGGCGAGCAACAGCTTCGTGATGAAGCTCGGCCACGAAGTCGCCTCGGCGATCTTCAGCCGCATGCTGCGCCAGCCTTATGCCGTCTACCTGCGCCGCAATTCGAGCGAGATCCTCTCCGGCATCGAAAAGGTGCAGCCGGTCGTCTCGGGCCTGCTCCAGCCGGCGATGCAGGGCACCATCGCCACCGGGATGGGCCTGTTCGTCGCGATCCTGCTCTTCTTCATCGATCCGATGGCGGCGGGCATCGGCGGCCTCTCGATCCTCGTCGCCTATGCCGCGATGAGCCGCGTCACCCGCTACCGCCTGCGCGGCAACGCCCGGATCATCGGCCGGGCGATGACCGATCGCACCAAGATCGTCCAGGAGGGGCTGGGCGGCATACGCGACATCATGATCGAGCGCTCGCAGCCTCTGTTCGAGCAGCGCTTCCGCGCCATCGACGCCCGCCTGCGCCGCGCCGTCGCGGTCAATGCCTTCATCGCCGCGAGCCCGCGCTTCGTGATCGAGGCGGCGGCGATCGTCGCCATCGCCCTCGTCACCCTGGCGATGAGCGTGCGGCCCGGCGGCATCGTCGCCGCGATCCCCGTGCTCGGTGCGCTCGCTCTCGGCGCCCAGCGCCTGCTCCCGCTGATCCAGACGGCGTGGCACGGCTGGACGCAGGCGAGCGGCAACGTCCAGCTGCTCAAGGACATCGCCGCTTTGATCGAGACCGCGCCGGAGCCGGTGCGCCCGCCGGCCGCGCCGCTCGCCTTCCGCGACGGACTCGTCTTCGACGCCGTCTCCTTCCGCTACGAAGGCGGCGCCTTCGCCTTGCGCGACGTGTCGATCGCCATCGGCCGGGGCGAGCGGGTCGGCATCGCCGGCACCACCGGCAGCGGCAAGAGCACTTTGCTCGATCTGCTGATGGGCCTGCTCGATCCCGACGAAGGCGCGATACGGATCGACGGCAAGGCGCTGGACGACGCCACCCGCCCCGGCTGGCAGGCGGCGATCGCCCACGTCCCCCAGGCCATCTACCTCGCCGACGATAGTATCGCCGCCAACATCGCCTTCGCCGCCGCCGAAGGGGGCATCGACATGGCCCGCGTCCGCGACGCCGCCCGCGCCGCCTGCCTCGCCGACTTCATCGAAAGCCTTCCCGACGGCTACGAAACCACGGTCGGCGAGCGCGGCATCCGCCTGTCGGGCGGCCAGCGCCAACGCATCGGCCTCGCCCGCGCCCTCTACAAGGGCACCCAGGTCCTGATCCTCGACGAAGCCACCAGCGCCCTGGACGAAGACACGGAACGCGCGGTCCTCGCCACTTTGGCGGCGCTGCCCGGAGACCTCACCATCATCATGGTCGCCCACAGGAGCTCGACGCTGGACGCGTGCGACCGCCGCGTGCGGCTGGAGGGAGGGAGGCTGGTGGGGTGAGGGGGCCTGCGGGTGCGTGAGGCCCGGAGAAGCAAAGGCGGGTGCGCCTGAAAACGTTATCACAGCGCTCCCGTCACACCTGCTTCGTTACCGGATCGAAACCCATTTCTTGCTTGTTAATGGCCCTGGGCGCATAAAGCGCCGGATGAGGTCAAATATGGCTGACAGAGACATTTCGACCGCTCCGGCGAAGGAAAGGCGTGAAGCGAGAGCGGCGCGAGACGCCGCGCGTTCGCCCTACCTCGCCGAGTTGAATGCGCGGGCCGCGGTCGGTGGGCACGGCGTCGATCTCGCCACGATGTCGCCTGAAGAAATCCGTGCCCGCCTTTTCGGCGACTAATCCCTCTTTCGCTTCGGCAACAGACCCTTGAGCGCGATGGCCGCGTTGGTGGCGGCCCGTTGCGCCTTTTCGGATAGCGAGACCTCGTCGGCTCGACGCAGGCTGGCGTGATGTAGCGACGCCAGCACGGAGCCGGGAGGCTCGGTCTCGAGGTCCTTGTGGGATCCGATGTCGAGAAGCAGCACGAAGTCGTCATATTCGACGAGGTAGAGAATGACGTCTCCACTGGCTCCGCCGAGGTGAAGATGTTTGATTCCCTGCTCCTCCAGCAGACGATCTTCGGTGAGGTCGATGCGGTTGCGGTAGCAGTGGGCAGGAATCCGGTTCCCCCTCCCGATCGCGGAGATGATGTCCAGAAGATCTTTCTCTTCCGATGATCCCTTGGGGACCAGATGCGGCTTCGGCTTCCAGAGAGCGGAATAGTCCACCCGCTTGGGCTTGTCCTGATGGAAACGTGGGTCGCGAAGCCGCTCCGGGTACGCTCTTTCCGCCACCTTCAACGCACCCCTGCCCAGCAGCCCCCACGGAAGCAGTCATCAGCTATTGAGCCAATGCCGCGCTTAGCGTCAATCACCCGGTCGGAGCATGGCGGCCGGGGCCGCGTCCCTGCCTCACCTTCCCAGTCGAACACCGGCTCTGAGGCCAGGCGCGGGCGGGAACGGCGTCGAGTCGCCTTTTTCCTGAAAGCCGTCAGACCCTTGGAGCCAACCCCCGCGCCCGGCGTTATCCCCCGCCCTCAATGCCGGACTTCCCCACATGACGACCGATCAGATGCTCGCCTTCGCCGTGCTAGGCGGGATGATGCTGCTCTTCATCTGGGGGCGGATTCGCTACGATCTGGTGGCGGTGCTGGCTCTGCTCACCGCGCTTCTCGTCGGCATCGTCGAGCCGGAGACGGCGTTCGCCGGCTTTGCCGACGACATCGTCATCATCGTCGCCAGCGCGCTCGTCATCTCGGCGGCGATCGAGCGGTCGGGGATCGTCGAGGCGGCGCTGTCGCGGCTGGCGGGCGGGGTGAGGAAGGTGGGCTCGCAGCTCACCGTGCTGGTCGGCACCGTCACTTTGCTCTCGGCGATGGTCAAGAATATCGGCGCGCTCGCCATGCTGATGCCGGCCGCCTTCCAGATGGCGCGGCGCTCGGGCGCGCGGCCGAGTTGCCTCTTGATGCCGATGGCGTTCGGCTCGCTGCTCGGCGGGCTCATCACGATGATCGGCACCTCGCCCAACATCATCGTCAGCCGCGTGCGCGAGGAGATGACGGGCGAGCCGTTCGGAATGTTCGATTATGCCCCGGTCGGCCTCGGCCTCGCGTTCGCCGGCCTCATCTATCTGCGCTTCGCCTACCGGCTGCTTCCGGGCGGGCGGCAGGCGGCGCCGACGATGAGCGAGGCGCTCGACATCGAGGATTATGCGACCGAGGCCCAGGTGCCGCCCGATTCCCCGGCCGAAGGCAAGACCATCGCCGCGTTCAAGGCGCTCACCGACAACGAGGTGGAGGTGGCCGGCTTCCACCGCGGCGAGGTGCGCCGCACCGTCCCGCTGCCCGACGCCCGCATCGACGCCGGCGACATCCTCATCCTCCAGGGCGAGCCCGAGGCGCTGGAACGCGCCATCGCCATCGCCGGGCTCGAACTCGAGGGGCAGCACCGCGAGAGTGGCGCGAAGAGCACGTCGAACGTCGGCGTGATCGAGGCGGTGATTGGCCGCGATTCGATCCTCGCCGGTGCGGCGGCGGGGCGGATGGCGCTCCACGCCCGCCACGGCGTCAACCTCATCGCTGTCTCGCGCCGCGGCGAGCGGCTGACCGAGCGGCTGCGCGACATCGTGCTGGCGCCGGGCGACGTCGTCGTCCTCCAGGGCCCGCTCGACGCGCTTCCCGAGCGGCTGCGCGAGCTGGGCTGCCTGCCGCTCGCCGAGCGTTCGCTCCGCCTCGGCAGCGCCCGCCGGGGCCTGATCCCGGTCGGCATCCTCGCCGCGGCGATGGCGCTCACCGCCTTCGGGCTGGTGCCGGTCGCGGTCGCCTTCTTCGGCGCGGCCGCCCTCATCATGCTCGCCGGCGTGCTGCCCGCGCGCGAGGCCTACGGCCATATCGACTGGCCGATCCTGGTGATGATCGGCGCGCTCATCCCCGTCTCCGATTCGCTGCGCACCACCGGCGCGACCGAATTGATCGCCGCCTGGCTGTCGGCCATGGCCTCGACCATGCCGGCCTGGGGGGCGGTCGCCCTGATCCTGGTCGCGGCGATGGCGGTGACGCCCTTCCTCAACAATGCGGCCACCGTGCTGGTGATGGCGCCGATCGCCGCCACCTTCGCCGGCACTTTGGGCTATCGGCCCGAGGCGTTCCTGATGGCGGTGGCGGTGGGGGCGGGGTGCGATTTCCTCACCCCCATCGGCCACCAGTGCAACACGCTCGTGCTGGGTCCCGGCGGCTACCGCTTCGGCGATTATGCGCGGCTCGGGGCGCCGCTCTCGCTGCTGGTCGTGGCGGTCGGGGTGCCGTTGATCCTCGCTGTGTGGCCGCTGCGCTAGGGCATTGCAGGCCTACGGCTTTTAGCCGGGGTTGAAAGGGCGGCGGCGGCGGGCTAGCGCGCCGGGGTGACCGGTTTCCGTTTCTTCCTGATACCCGCTCTCCTGACCCTCGTCGCCGCCTGCGGCGGGGGCGACGAGAAGAAGGGCGGGGATCGCCCGCCGCCGCTCGTCAGGGCCGAGCCCGCCGCCACCATGCGTTTCGTCGAGACGGTGGAGGCGGTCGGCACCGCCAACGCCAACGAGCAGGTGACGCTCTCCGCCCCGGTAACCGAGCGGATCGTCCGCCTCGGCTTCGACGACGGCGCCTATGTCCGCCGCGGCCAGGTCATCGCCGTCCTCGCCCAGGCGCAGCAGGCCGCGCAGCTCAACGAGGCGCGGGCGCGGGCGCGGGAGACCGAGCAGCAGCTCGCCCGCATCGAGACGCTGAAGGAACGCGGCTTCGCCACCCAGGCCAATCTCGACACGCAGCGCGCCTCCGCCGCCGCCGCCCGCGCCCAGGCCGCCCAGGTCGAGGCGCAGATCGGCGAGCGCGTCGTCACCGCGCCGTTCAGCGGCTACGCCTCGCTCCGCAACATTTCGGTGGGCGCGGTGGTCAATTCCGGCAGCGCGATCGCCACGATCAGCGACATTTCGACCATCAAGCTGGATTTTCCCGTGCCCGAGACTTTGCTCTCGGCGATCCGCACCGGCCAGACCATCTCCGCCCGCTCCGCCGCCTGGCCCGAAGAGCCGTTCCGCGGCACCATCGCCACGATCGACCCGGTGATCGACCCCAATACGCGCGCCGTCATGGTCCGCGCCCGCCTGCCCAACCCGCAGGGCAAGCTGAAGCCCGGCATGCTCCTCACCGTCTCGATCGAAACCGCCCCCCGCCTCGGTCTGTCGGTGCCGGAGCTGGCGGTGATCGGCGAGGGCGACAAGCGCTACGTCTACCTTCTCGCCGACGACGGCACGGTGAAGCGCACCGAGGTCCGCACGGGCCTCCGCTCCGGCGGGCGGGTCGAGATCCTCGAAGGGCTGCAGCCCGGCCAGCGGGTGGTGACCGAGGGCGTGGTCAAGCTCTCCGACGGCATGAAGGTCCGCCTCGCCGGGCCCAAGGCCGGCGCGCAGGCCGCGGGCGGCGGCGCGGCGGCCAAGCCGGGGGATGCGCTCCCGGCCAAGGCGAAATGAAGCTTTCCGACGTCTCGGTCCGCCGCCCAGTCTTCGCGGCGGTGCTGGCGATGCTGATCGCCGTGGTCGGCGCGGTCGGCTTCTTCAGCCTCTCGATCCGCGAATATCCGGACGTCGATCCGCCGATCGTCTCGGTCGACACCGTCTATGTCGGCGCCGCCGCCAGCGTGGTGGAGAGCCGGGTGACGCAGGTGCTGGAGGACGCGCTCGCCGGCGTCGAGGGCCTCCAGACCATCACCTCGCGCTCGCGCGACGGCCAGTCGGACGTCACGCTCGAATTCACGCCGGGGCGCAACGTCGACATCGCCGCCAACGACGTGCGCGACCGGGTCGGCAGCGCGATCGACGACCTGCCCGACGAAGTGCAGCCGCCCGAGGTGCGCAAGGTCGATGCCGACGCCTCGCCGATCATGTTCCTCGTCATCTCGAAGCCCGGCTGGTCGCGGCTCGAGCTCAGCGACTATGTCGACCGCAACATCGTCGACCGCTTCTCCTCGATCGACGGCGTCGCCCGCGTCTTCGTCGGCGGCGAGGCGCGCCCCGCGATGCGGATCTGGATGCAGCCGCAGCGGCTCGCCGCCTACGGCCTCACCCCCGCCGACGTCGAGACGGCCTTGCGCTCGCAGAATGTCGAGCTGCCCGCCGGCCGCCTCGAATCGCAGTCGCAGAACGTCACCCTCCGCGTCGAGCGCCCCTTCTCCTCGCCCGACCAGTTCCGCACCCTGATCGTCGGGCGCGGCCATGACGGCTATCTGGTGCGGCTTGGCGACATCGCCCACACCGCGCAGGGGCCGGAGAATCCCTATTCCGCCTTCCGGATGAACGGCCAGCCCGCGGTCGGCCTCGGCGTCGTGCGTCAGTCCGGCTCCAACACCCTCGCCGTCGCCGACGCGGTGAAGCAGGCGGCGAAGGAGATGGAGCCGACCCTGCCGGAGGGGATGACGATGGTCGTCGGCTCCGACGATTCCCTCTTCATCAACGAGGCGATCGAGCGGGTGTGGATCACGCTCGCCGAGGCCGGCGCGCTGGTCATCCTCGTCATCTTCCTGTTCCTCGGCAGCTGGCGGGCGACGCTCATCCCCGCCATCACCGTGCCGCTCTGCCTGCTCGCCAGCTTCGCGGTGATGTGGGCGTTCGGCTTCTCGATCAATCTCCTGACCCTGCTCGCCCTCGTCCTGTCGATCGGCATCGTCGTCGACGACGCGATCGTCGTCCTCGAGAACATCTACCACCGCATCGAGGAAGGGGAGCCGCCGCTCGCCGCCGCCTATGAAGGCGCGCGCCAGGTCGCCTTCGCCATCGTCTCGACCACCCTCGTCGTCTGCGCCGTGTTCGTGCCGGTTATGTTCATCGCCGGCACCACCGGGCTCCTGTTCCGCGAGCTCGCCGCCGCGATGATCGGCGCGGTCGCCTTCTCGGGCTTCCTCGCGCTGAGCCTCGCGCCGATGCTCTGCTCCAAGCTGCTCCGGCACGAGGAGCGCGGCCGGCTCGCCCGCTGGGTCGACGAGCGCTTCCGGCGGCTGGAAGGCTGGTATGCCGCCCGGCTCGACACCGTGCTGCGCCGTCCTTTGATCCCGGTGGCCGGCATCGCCGTCCTGCTCGCGGGCGCCGGCTTCCTGTTCACCACGCTCGAATCCGAGCTCGCGCCGTCCGAGGATGTCGGCATCCTCTCGGCCAACATCTCCGCGCCCGAAGGCACCGGCTATGAGGAGATGGACCGCTACGTGCTCGACGCGCAGGGGCGGCTGCTGCCGATGCTCGACGAGGGCGCGGTGCGCACCATCATCACCCGCACGCCGGGCGGCTTCGGCGCCAGCGACGATTTCAACAGCGGCACGATCATCGTCTTCCTGAAGCACTGGAACGAGCGCGACACCACCACCGCCGAGGTGGTGAGCGCGGTGAACCGGGAGCTTGGCGGGCTCGCCGCGGTGCGCGGCAACGCCGCGGTCCGCTCCTCGCTCGGCCGCGGCCGGGGCCAGCCGATCAACTTCGTCATCGCCGGCGGCAGCTACGAGGCCCTGGCCCGGGCGCGCGACCGGATCGTCGCCGCGGCGGCCGCCAATCCGGGCATCGTCAACCTCGATTCCGATTACAAGGAGACCAAGCCGCAGCTGCGCATCGAGGTCGACACGGCGCGCGCCGGCGATCTCGGCGTGTCGGTCGCCGCCGTGTCGCAGGCGCTCCAGAGCCTGCTCGGCTCGCGCCGCGTCACCACCTATATCGACCGCGGCGAGGAATATCGGGTGATCGTCCAGGCCGATCCCACCGCCCGCGCCACCGAGGCGGACCTCGCCTCCATCTACGTGCGCAGCCGCTCGGGCGATCTGGTGCCGCTCTCCAACCTCGTCACCACCCGCGAGACGGCGGGCGCGCGCGATCTCGGCCGCTACAACAAGCTGCGCGCCATCACTTTGTCCGGCGGCCTCGCCGAAGGCTATTCGCTCGGCAACGCGCTCGCCTTCCTCGAGGAGCAGGCGGCCGCCGCGCCCGAGGTCACCGCCGTCGGCTATCGCGGCGAGAGCCAGGCGTTCAAGGAAGCGGGCGGCTCGATCATGCTGGTCTTCGCCCTCACCATCCTGGTCGTCTACCTGCTGCTCGCCGCGCAGTTCGAAAGCTTCGTCCATCCGGCGGTGATCATCATGACGGTCCCGCTGGCGGTGGCGGGCGGCGTGGCGGGCCTCGCGGCGATGGGCCAGTCCTTGAACCTCTACAGTCAGGTCGGCATCGTCATGCTCGTCGGCCTCGCCGCGAAGAACGGCATCCTCATCGTCGAATTCGCCAACCAGCTGCGCGATTCCGGCCGGGACATCGCCGAGGCGATCCGGGAAGCGTCCCGCCGCCGCCTGCGGCCGATCCTGATGACCTCGATCGCGACCGTCGCCGGCGCGGTGCCGCTGATGC
Source organism: Allosphingosinicella sp. (assembly GCA_046289665.1). Classification (GTDB taxonomy): domain Bacteria; phylum Pseudomonadota; class Alphaproteobacteria; order Sphingomonadales; family Sphingomonadaceae; genus Allosphingosinicella. The sequence continues at coordinate 1,774 of JBKBVA010000051.1, read as the reverse complement.
TGGCCGGCGGGGCAGGGGCGGGGGCCCGGCAGGCGATCGGCGTGGTCGTGGTGTGGGGCGTCTCGCTCTCGACGCTGATCACCCTGTTCCTGATCCCGCTCCTCTATTCGCGCCTCGCGCGTTATACGGGCTCGCCGCTGGCGGTGACGCGCGCGCTGGAAGCGCAGCTCGATCGCCCCGCAAATCCCGCTCCGGCGGAATGAGGAGCCTTGCATGACCGGAATTGCGTCGAGATCGCAGCTGCGCATGTCCTTCCTGCGCTGGGCGCTGGTGACGGTGCCGGCGACGGTGCTGCTCGGCTCGCTGTCCGGCCGGCTCGCCAATTCGGGCTACGGCAACGCCTGGTTCGACGCGCTCCAAAAGCCGGAGATCATGCCGCCCGGCTGGGTGTTCGGCGCGACCTGGACGATCCTCTACATCTTCCTAGGCCTGTCGCTGGCGATGATCCTCAATGCGCGCGGCGCGCGCGGGCGCGGCCTGGCGCTGGCGCTGTTCGCCCTCCAGCTGCTCCTCAACTACTCCTGGTCGCCGGTCTTCTTCGCGATGCACCAGGTCACCGCCGCCTTCCTGATCATCCTCGTCATGGCGGTGCTGACGGGGGTGATGACGCTTCTGTTCTACCGGATCCGCAAGGCGGCCGCGTGGCTGCTCGTCCCCTATCTCGCCTGGCTGTGCTTCGCCGGCTTCCTCACCTGGCGCATCGACGCCCTCAATCCGGACGCCGAGCGCCTTGTAGCGGACGGGGCGAGTGCCGATATCGGGTCCTGATCCGACGGGAGACATTGCAATGCAGTCCGAAAACCGCCTGTTCGACGATTTCGTCAAGGTGATGAACGGCGCCGCCGGCACGCTGGCCGGCATGGGCCGCGAAGCCGAAGGCGCGATGCGGGAGCGGATGCGCGCCTTCGTCGGCGGCCTCGACATGGTGAGCCGCGACGAATTCGAAGCCACCAAGACGATCGCCGTCGCCGCCCGCGAGGAGGCTGCGGCGCTCAAGGCGCGGGTCGAGGTTCTGGAGGCGGCGCTCGCCGCCGGCGGCGCGGCGACCGCCGCCAAGCCCAGGCCGCGCCGCAAGGGCGCCGGAGACGCTCCCTCGGGGGAGTAATCCACAACATATTGTGGCCGAGAGCCCCAGCTCCCCTTGCGCCGCCGGGGGGGCGCGGGCACATTCGGGCGCAAGAGAAGGGGCCAAGCGAATGGATGTGGACGAGTACGAGATGGAGCGTGACACGAGCGCGCCCATAGACATGCTCGAACATTATTACGCCGCCCACGGCTGGACCTACGAACGGGGCGGGGACGAGGAGATCGTCGCCAATTTCCAGGGCAGCTGGGCGCAGTACGAGCTGCGCGCGATCTGGCGGGAGGACGACCATGTCCTCCAGTTCCTCGCTTTGCCGGACATCCGCGTCGCCACCGACAAGCGCGCCGTCACCTACGAGACGATCGGCCTCATCAACGAGCAGCTCTGGCTCGGCCATTTCGAATTGTGGACCAGCTCCGGCCTCGTCCTCTTCCGCCACGCCGCCCTGCTCGAGGGCGAGGACGGCGGCAGCCTCTCGCTCCAGCAGGCCGAGACCCTGGTCGAGGCGGCGATCGAGGAGTGCGAGCGCTTCTATCCGGTCTTCCAGTTCGTCCTCTGGGCCGGCAAGTCGCCCCAGGAGGCGATCGCCGCCGCCCTGATCGAGACCCAGGGCGAGGCGTAGGTCCTCGGCCATTCCCCTCCCTGGAAGGGAGGGGTAAGGGGTGGGTCGAGCGAAGCGAGCCCCTTTTC
>JBKBVA010000050.1:0-11840 GCA_046289665.1 Allosphingosinicella sp. | reverse complement strand
GAGGGCGGCCGCGGCGGCGGCGGGGGCGGCGTGCTCGGGATAGGCGCGGGCGAAGGCGCGGGCGACGGCAGTCGCCCCGGCGGCGTGGCCGGAGGGGAAGCTGGTTTCCTCCTTGGAATCGTCGCGGCCCGGGCTCGGGCGGTGGTCCTTGCCCGGCTTGTCCTTCGCGTTGGGACGGGTGCGGTCGATCCGGTGCTTGACGAAATCCTTGGCCAGGGTCGCGATCGTGTGGGCGGCGAGCATCCGCGCGCCGGTGGCGGCGAGGCGGCGGTCGCCGCCGAGAAGGCCGACGGCGATCACCGAGCCGCACAGGATGCGCATCGCCGGCTGGTCGCCGAGTTCGGCGACGGCGGCGAGGACTCTGCCGGGCACGCCCTCGCTCCACGGCCGGGCCGCCTCGGCGACGGCCGCGTCGGCGTCGAGCACCGCCTCGGCGGCGTCGGCCGCTTTGGGCTTAGCGGCCGGCAAAGGGGGAGCTTTCGTATTCGGCGAGGAGGTGGCGCGGGCCGTCGTAGACCGCGCAGGCGCCGGCCTCGCGCAACGCCTCGTCCGGGAAGCCGCCGCAGCGCACCGCCACGATCGAGAGGCCGAGCTTGGTCGCCGCCTTCGCGTCCCACGGCGTGTCGCCGACGACCAGCACCGCGTCCGCCGTCAGCGGCGCGACCTTGGCGAGAGCCGCCTCGAAGATGTCGGGGCAGGGCTTGGAATGGGCGACGTCGTCCTTGCTGGTGGTGTCGCTCACCAGATCCTCGCAGCCGATCAGCGCGAGATGGTAGCCAACCTCGGCGGCGTGGGAGGAGGAGGCGAGGACGATGCGGATGCCGTCCCGCGTCAGCCGCTCGAACAGCGCCCGCACGCCCGGAAAGGGGGTTGCGCGGGGGAGGTAGAGCCGGCGGAAGAGGTCGGAGCGATAGGCCTCCATCTCTTCATGCTGCGCCTCCGAAACGGAGGGGAGCAGGGTGGGGACGAGATTGTCGCCGCCCTTGCCGATCTGCCAGCGCACCTCCTCGTGCGGGATGTCGATGCCGAAATGGAGGAAGGTGTCGCGCCAGGCGGCGGCGTGGAGATCGTTGGTGTCGACGAGGGTGCCGTCGACGTCGAACAGGACGGCCTTGGGCGGCGCGGGGCTATGATCGGTCATCGCGCCTCAACATTCGGAAGGCGCGGCTGTTTCCTCAGGCGGTGCTGACGGCGCGATATTCGAGCAGCGGCCCGCCGCCGGCGATGCCGTCGAGGCGGGGATAGTGGCCGATGAAGCGCTCGACGCCGGCCGAGACGCTCAGCCGCCACGGCGCGCCGTCGGGCAGGCGGAGCACAAGCTCCACGCGGGGCGCGTCGGCGGCGCGGGTTTCGAGGTTCGGTGCCATGCGATGAAGATGGCAGCCAAACGTTCACAAACCCTTTCGGCTCCTCCGTTCGCCGCGGGAGGCGCGGTTTCCGAGCCGCCGATTTTGCCCGTCCAAACCTGCATTTCCTTAATCAGGAATAAAGAAGTTTGGGCCAGAAGGGCCGGACGGAGGAGGGGCGTGAGCAGCATCATCACCAGGTGGCGGGCGATCGGGAAGATCGACAGGACGGTGGCCGACGAGGTGCGCCGCTCGCTGATCGAGACCTTGTTCGCCTCCTCGACATCGCTCGGCATCGGCGCCGTCACCGGCGCGGCAGTGAGCCTCGCCATCGCGGTCGCGACCGGCGATCCGTGGCTCGGCGCGACGGGGATCGCGATCGCGCTGACCGGCGCGGCGCGGGTCGCGCACGCCGTCTTCCTGCACGACGCGCGCGAGGGCGCCAGCGAAGCGGGGACGCGCTCCGAAGTGCTCTACGAAGTCGGCGCCTGGGCCTTCGCCTTCCTGCTCGGCCTGTTCACCTTCCTCACCCTCCACCGCTCCGGCGACGCGGTCCACCACCTAGTCGCCGCGACCACCACCATCGGCTATGCCGCCGGCATTTGCGGGCGCAACGCGGGCCGGCCGGTGATCGCGATCGGCCAGCTCGCGCTCGCCGCGGGCCCGGCGGCGCTGGCGCTGATCGTGAGCGGCGACTGGCTGCGGGTGGTGCTCGGCATCGTCATCGTCGTCTTCATCGTCGGCATGGTCGACATCACGCTGCAGACCTATTCGGCGGTGCTCAAGGCGATGTCGGCGACGCAGGAGCAGAAGAGGCTGACCGCCCGGTTTGAGCGGCTCGCCCGCTACGACACGATGACCGGCCTCGAGAATCGGGGCGCCTTCCAGGAGCGGCTGCAGGCGGAGATCGCCGGCATCGGCGCGAGCGAGGACCAGCTCGCCGTGCTGTGGATCGACCTCGACAAGTTCAAGGAGATCAACGATTCGCTCGGCCACCCGACCGGCGACCGGGTTTTGTGCACGGTGGCGCGGCAGCTGAGCTCGATCGTCGACGGCCGCGGCAGCGCCGCCCGCTTTGGCGGCGACGAATTCGTGCTGCTGGTGCGGGGGCGCAAGGAGGGCTTCGTCGAGGAGATCGCCCAGGAAGTGATGCGGGCGCTGTCGGTGCCGGTGTCGATCGAGGGCGCCTCGATCCAGGTGACCGGATCGATCGGCGCGGCGATCGCGCCGCTCCACGGCACTGAATCCGAAAGTCTGCTCCAGCATGCCGACATGGCGCTCTACCACGCCAAGGCGAACGGCCGGAACGACTTCTGCCTGTTCGAGGCGGCGATGCAGGAGGAGTTCCTCGAGACCAGAAAGCTCGAAAACGCCCTCAAGGTGGCGATCGAGCGCGGCGAGCTCGAGGTGCACTACCAGCCGATCGTCAACGTCAAGACCGGCCGGATCAATTGCTGCGAGGCGCTGCTGCGCTGGAACCACCCGGAATTCGGGCCGGTCAGCCCGGCGCGCTTCATCCCGCTCGCCGAGAGCAGCGGCCTCATCTCGCCGATCAGTCAGTGGGTGCTCGGCCAGGCCTGCGCCGCGGCGGCGCAGTGGCCGGACGACGTCGGGGTCGCGGTCAACATGTCGCCGGCGCTGCTCAAGGACCTCCACCTCAGCCACATGATCCTGTCGGCGCTCTACATGTCCGGCCTGCCGGCGCGGCGGCTGGAGCTGGAGATCACCGAGAGCGTGCTGCTCGAGGAAACCGCCCAGTCCAACTCGCTGATCCGCGAGTTCCAGAAGATCGGCCTCAAGCTCGCCATCGACGATTTCGGGACGGGCTATTCCTCGCTCGTCTACCTCAAGAAATACCGGTTCGACAAAATCAAGATCGACACCAGCTTCATCGCCGACGTGATGCGCAGCCGCGAGGCGCGGGCGATCATCCACGCCCTCGTCGGCCTCGCCGACGAGCTCGACATGGAGATCGTCGCGGAAGGGATCGAGAGCGAGACCCAGCTGCGCTACGTCGGCGGCGCCGGCTGCACCTCGGCGCAGGGCTTCTACCTCGGCCGTCCGGTCTCCGAGGAGGCGATCGGCCGCCGGCTCGCGGCGCAGGCGCGCGGCGAGGTCTGGTCGGGGGACGACGCGGTCGACATCAGCCCGACGAACGTCAGGCGGCTGCAAGCCTAGACTGGGCGTCGACCAGCCGCCGCATCAGCTTGAGATCGGTGTCGGTGAGGCACAGCGCCGCATCGGCCCAGACCTCGACCACCGCCTCCAGCTCGTCGAGCGTGATCGGATTGACCAGGCCCGACGCGCGGAAGATGCCGCGGTGTCCGCCGTGGCGGCGGCCGTTGCGGGCGATATAGGCGCGAACCGCCTCCTCGCCGCAGCCGGGCTCGGCGAGGATGTGGACGATGCCGAGCGCGTGCATCTCCTCGGCGCTGTAGAGGCGGTTGGAGAGCATCATCTCCTCGGCCTTGGCGAAGCCGAGCTTGCGCGCCAGCAGGCAGTGCGCGCCCATGCCCGGGAAGAGGCCGAAGGCGATTTCCGGCAGGCCGAAGCGCGCGCCCTTTTCAGCGACGATCACGTTGAACGAGAGAGCCGCCTCGAACCCGCCGCCCAGCGCGTCGCCCTGGACGAGGGCGATGGTGACGATCGGCAGATCGAGCCCGCGCATATTGTTGTGCAGGATCGAGACGCAGTCGCGGCCGTAGCGGACGAGGCCGCCGCGGTCGCCCGCGGAGATGAAGCCGGCGAACAGGTCGAGATCGCCGCCGAGGTTGAAGATGCCGGGGAAGCGGGAGCCCAGGACGAGATATTTGAGCTCCCCGTCGTCGGCGGCGAATTCGCGGCGGATCTCCGCCTGCCAGCGCTGAAAATCGCGCAGCATCGGGCGGTTGAAGTTGGGCCGGTCGACGGGCGTCATATAGGTCCACAGCGCGCTCGTCTCCGCGTCCCACCGCACGTCGAGCTGGCCGAGATCGAAGAGCCGGGAGCCGGCGGGGCGCTCGCGATGCTGGAGCGGCAGCGCGCGGGACAGCCGGTCCGCCGCGACCGGAGGGACCACCGCCTCCGTCGCCGGCTCCAGGTTGAAATGTTGATTCATCGTTGCCCCCCAAGCATTTGGTTGACGGGCAACTAAGCATATTCGCGGCGCACCCACAATCGCCGGTCCGGCGGGAAGTGGGTTAACTCGAAAAGTGTTGCCGCGCGGACTCAATTTCCCCGCTTATCGAAAAATGCGGAGCGGTCGTTACGCCCCCAAGCAAAAACAGTTGAGAAACAAAGGTGTCGCCTCTAATCCCAAGGTGTCGGCGGGGGTGCCGGCCAACGAAACGTGGGGGAGGGAAATGACCGCAGGACGGTTTTCGCGCGACCGCAGGACGGTGCGCCTGTTGCTTTTCGGGACGGCGGCGGCTCTCCAGTTAATCGCATCGGCCCCGGCAAGTGCCGGCGGCTTCTACCTTCAGGAACAGTCGGTCCGCGGATGGGGGCGGGCAAATAGCGGCGAAGTCGCCGATACCGGCGCGGGCTCGCTGTGGTGGAACCCGGCGGCGATCGGCGGCATCGACGGTCATGAGGCGACCTTCGGCCTCACCGGCGTGCTTCCCTCCGGCCGCGTCTCGAACGACGGCACCCTGATCGACCGCCCCGGCGCCGCGCCGGCCCCGGTCGGCGGCCAGCAGACGATGCGCGACCCGGTGCTGAAGGGGGCGCTCCCCACCAATGCGGCGGCGCTCCGGATCAGCGACCGGATCGCGCTCGGCCTCGCCGTCAGCTCGCCGTTCAGCTTCACCACCGATTATGACGAGGACGGCTGGCAGCGTTATTCGACGATCCGCACCCGCCTCATCACCATCGACCTCCAGCCCTCGGTGGCGGTGCAGGCGACGGACTGGCTCAGCCTCGGCGCCGGGCTCAACCTCGAATATAGCGACGCCTATCTGTCGAGCGCGCTGCCCAACCTCGCGCCGGGATCGGAGGACGGCAAGTTCATCCTCAAGGGCAAGGGCTGGGACCTCGGCTGGAGCGCCGGGCTGCAGCTGCGGCCGGCCGAGCGGCTGACCATCGGCCTCGCCTACAAGTCCGCGGTGAAGCATCACCTCAAAGGCTCGGTCGAGATACGGGGGCTGGCCGGGCCGCTGGCGGCGCGCAACCTCGAAGCGCCGACCACGGTCGATTTCACCACGCCCTGGCAGCTGATCGCCGGCGCCCGGGCCGGTGTCACCGAGCGCACCACGCTCAACGTGCAGGTCGTGCATTTCGGCTGGAGCGAATTCGGGCGGCTCGATCTCGGCGCGCCGCTGAACAGCTTCATCCCGCAAGGCTATAAGGACACGTGGAGCTTCGCCTTCGGGGTCGACCAGAGGATGAGTGAGGCGCTGACCCTGCGCGCCGGCATCCAGTTCGACGGCACGCCCACCCGCGACATACGCCGCGACCCGCGCGTGCCGGATGCGGACCGGGTCACCTACGCGGCCGGCGGCAGCCTTCGGGTCAGCCACCGCCTGACGCTGGAAGGCGCCGCCTCGCTCACCGATTTCGAATCGAGCGTCATCACCCGCGACGAGATCTTCTATGCCGGCACGCCGGCGCAGACCGAGGTGCTGAGCAACGGCCGCGCGTCGAACCAGCGGGCGCTCGTCCTCTCGCTCGGCGGGCGGATGGAATTCTGAGGGACGACGCGAAACGCCCCGACCGCGCACAAACGCGGCCGGGGCGCAAGAGAAGGGGACCAAGCTCTCTCTTCGTTCTGGGTGCCGGTGAAACGCGCGTCCGCCGGGACCGTTGCGGGCCTCTCGACGGGGCGTGGGCAGGGGGCGGCGGGCCGTGTGCGGCAACTTACCCCGCCGCCGGTTCGTTTTTGCCCGCAAGGAGAGCCGTCGTGACCAATACGTCCCCGCCCCGCTACGTGCGGACCGCCGCCCCCAACCGCCAGGCGGCGATCGGCCAATCCCTCCGGCAGGCGATCGGCAAGACCGAGATGCGCCTCCCGGCGATGCTGCGCCGCCTGCTGGCTCGGCTGGACCGCAACGAAAGGCCGCGGCCGGAATAGGGGGAGGCCAGCCGTCATCCCGGCGCAGGCCGGGATCTCGGGACGAGAAGTCACGGCGTGGCTCCACGAGATCCCGGCCTTCGCCGGGATGACGGGGCGGGGGGCGTGCTTGCCGGGGTCCGCCGTCAGCCGGTGATCTTGCAGCCGAGCGGCTTGGTGGCGGGGCCGTGGATGACTTCGCCGGACAGCTCGAAGCGCGAGCCGTGGCAGGGGCAGTCCCAGGTGCGGTCGGTCTCATTCCAGCCGACGATGCAGCCCATATGGGTGCAGACCGCCGAGACGGCGTGGACCTTGCCGCCCTCGTCGCGGAAGGCGGCGACGCTGTCGCCGTCTATGTCGAGGATCGCGGCGTCGCCGGGGGCGAGCTCGTCGAAGCTCTTGGGCTTGCGCGACAGATAGCCGCTGACGAGGTGGGCGGCGACCAAGGCATTCTCCTTCACGAACTCCTTGGCGCCGGCGATCGGCTTCACCCTTTTCGCGTCGAAGATCTCGAGCCAGGCATTGTCCTTGCCGGTGGCGAGATCGGCGATGATCATCGCGGCGGCGGTGCCGTTCGAGATGCCCCAGGCGTCGAAGCCGGTGGCGACGAGATAGTCCTGCGCCTTGGCCCAGCCGATGAAGGGAGCGCTGTCCATCGAGGTATAGTCCTCGTTCACCCAGCGATATTCGGGGCGGGCGCCGCCGAAATGCTCAGCGAGCCAGGCCTCGATGTCGGCGAAATATTTGCGCTCCTCGTCGACATGGCCGGGCTTGAAGCTGGTGCCGGCGACGATCGCCCAGGTTCGGCCGTCCTGGCGGTGGGTGCGGATCGAGTGGCTGGGATTTTCCGCGCTCTTGTACATGCCGTCGGGGACGGTCTCGATCGGCGCGGCGATGACCGGCTCCGCCTTGGGATAGGCCTGGGCGTAATAGCCGCCGACCTGACCCAGGGGGAGGTGGGTCGCCATGACGACGTGGCGGGCGGAGACGGCGCCGCGGTCGGTGACCACCCTGGTCGGCTCCCAGTCCAGCGCGCGGCTGTTCTCGAAGACGTGGGAGCCCTCGCCCGGGATGGTCGCGGCGAGGCCGGCGACATATCTGGTCGGGTGGAACTGGGCCTGGTTGTCGAAGCGGATCGCGGCGAGCACGTCGAAGGGAAGGCCGGTGTCGCGGGTGAGGCTGGCGGGGAGGCCGAGGCGGGTCGCGACCTCCACTTCCTTCTCGATCTTCGACACGTAATCTTCGTCGCGCGTGTAGATGTAGGCGGAGCGCGGCTCGATGTCGCAATCGACGCCATATTGGGCGGCGAGCCGCTGGATCTCGCGCACCGCCGTCTCCTGCGCCTCGGCATAGAGGATGGCGCGGGCCTCGCCGAACTTGCTGTCGAGATCCTGATAGAGGAGGCCGTGCTGCGAGGTCATCTTGGCGGTCGACTTGCCGGTCACCTGGCGGCCGACGCGGCGCGCCTCGATGACGGCGACCTTCAGCCCGCGATCCTTGAGCAGGCGGGCGGTGGTGACGCCGACGATGCCGCCGCCGATGATCGCGATGTCGACCGCGACGTCGCCGGAGAGGGCCGGGAAATCCGGGGCGGCGGCGGTGGCGTTCCAGTAGGTCCTGTCGTCGGTCGTCATGCTGGTCTCCTGCGGGCGTCGGCACCGAGGAAACGGCGGCGGCGGGAGGCTGTTCCGGCCGATCCCGTCATGCCAGCGCAGGCTGGCATCCATGCTGCCTCGACGACCTCCCGCGGCGGCGGAGACCGGCACATATGCAGCAGGGACCCCAGCCTTCGCTGGGGTGACGGTTCGATCGCAGTCTTGTGCAGCCCCAATGGCTTGGCAAGCGGGCGCGCCGCGGGCTAGGGCTCGCCCATCCATTATGCAGACAAGGTGCCCCGCCCCATGCGTGCTATCGCCCTTTCCCTCCTGCTTCCGCTTTCCGCCTGCGCCGTGAACGACATGCCGCCCGCCGGGACCGCCGCCGCGCGGCCGAACGCCGCGCTCGCTTATCCCGAGACCGAGCGGCAGGACGTGGTCGAGGAGCAGTTCGGGGTGAAGGTCGCCGATCCCTATCGCTGGCTCGAGGACGACGTGCGGGTGAACCCGAAGGTGCGCGACTGGGTGAGCGCGCAGAATGCGGTGACCGACGCCTATCTGGCGACGCTGCCGGCGCGGGCGCATTTCGAGAAGAGGATGACCGAGCTCTTCTCCTACGAGCGCCAGACGGCGCCGGTGAAGAAAGGCGGGCGCTATTTCTACACCCGCAACACCGGCCTCCAGAACCAGAACGTCCTCTACGTGAAGACGGGCAAGGACGCCGCGCCGCGGATGCTGATCGATCCCAACACCTGGTCGGACGACGGCGCGACGGCGCTCGGCGAATGGGCGGTGTCGGAGGACGGCAAGCGCCTGCTCTATTCGGTGCAGGAGGGCGGCACCGATTGGCGGATCGTGCGCGTGCTCGACGTCGACAGCGGGCAGGTGCTGCCCGACGAGGTCAAGTGGGTGAAGTTCTCGGCGCTCGACTGGGCGAAGGACGGATCGGGCTTCTTCTACTCGCGCTTCCCCGAGCCCCAGGCGGGCGCCGAATTCCAGTCGCTGAACGAGAATCACGCGGTCTATTTCCACCGCGTCGGCACGCCGCAGAGCGAGGACCGGCTGGTGTTCGCGCAGCCCGACCGGCCCAAGCTCAGCAACACCGCCGAAGTGTCGGACGACGGGCGCTGGCTGATCGTCACCTCGTCGGAAGGGACCGACGAGCGCTACGAGGTGACGCTGATCGACCTCACCCAACCCAATGCGCAGCCGAAGCGGTTCATCCAGCCGGCCCAGAATGACTGGCGCTATGTCGGCAACGAGGGCAGCACCTTCTACTGGATCACCAATGTCGGCGCGCCGCGCCTCCGCATCGTCGCGACCGACATCAACCGCCCGGCGTCCGAGGCGCGCGAGATCGTCGCCGAGAGCGACGCGACGCTCGACACGGCGGCTCTGATCGGCGGGCAGATCGTCGCCACCTATCTGACCGACGCCAAGACCGAGGTCCGCACCTTTTCGATGGCGGGCGAGCCGGCCGGGCTGATCGCGCTGCCGGGGATCGGCACCGCCTCCGGCTTCCGCGGCGAGGCGGACGATCAGGAGGCGTTCTTCTCCTTCACCAGCTTCAACTATCCGACCACCGTCTACCGCTACGACGCCGCCAGCCGGCGGGTGACGCCGTGGTTCGAGCCGCAGGTGCCGTTCGCGCCGGCCGACTATCAGGTCGAGCAGCGCTTCTACACGTCGAAGGACGGGACGCGGATCCCGATGTTCCTGGTCTACAGGAAGGGGCTCGACCTCAAGGCCGGGCACCCGACCCTGCTCTACGGCTATGGCGGGTTCAACATCTCGCTCAGCCCCGGCTTCTCCTCGACCAACCTCGCCTGGGTCGAGCAGGGCGGCGTCTATGCGGTGGCGAACCTGCGCGGCGGCGGCGAATATGGCAAGGCGTGGCACGATGCCGGGCGGCTGGCCAACAAGCAGAACGTGTTCGACGACTTCATCGCCGCCGGCGAATATCTGGTGCGCGAGGGGATCACGACCAAGGACCAGCTCGCCATATACGGCCGCTCGAACGGCGGCCTGCTCGTCGGCGCCGCGGTGAACCAGCGGCCGGACCTGTTCGCCGCCGCTTTGCCGGCGGTGGGCGTGATGGACATGCTGCGCTTCGACCGCTGGACGGCGGGCCGCTACTGGGTCGACGATTACGGCTATCCGAACCGCGAGCCGGACTTCCGCGCCCAGCTCGCTTATTCGCCCTATCACAACATCCGATCGGGCGCCGACTATCCGGCGGTGCTGGTGACGACGGCGGACACGGACGACCGCGTCGTGCCGGGGCACAGCTTCAAATACACCGCCGCGCTCCAGCATGCCGATACGGGCGATGCGCCGAAGCTGATCCGGATCGAGACCCGCGCCGGCCACGGATCGGGCAAGCCGACCGAGAAGATCATCGAGGAATATGCCGACATGTGGGCGTTCATCGCCCAGCACACCGGCATGAAGGTCGGCGGGCAGTAAGGGCGCGCTTCGCCGTTCATCGCGCCGTCAGGACCGGGGCCGTAACGATCTCTCCCGAAGCGAGCGGAGGGAGAGGGCGATGCGGACGATGGCGGGACTGGCGGCGGCGGCCTTGCTGGCGGCGAGCCTGGCGGGGCCGGCGGAGGCGCGGCACGGGCGGCGCGACCGCGACCGGATCGACACGGACGACGTCATCGCCGGCGCGGTGGTGGTCGGCGGCATCGCGGCGCTCGCGGCGGCGATCGGCGACAACAAGCGCAAGAAGCAGGACGCGGCGGTCGGCGCCTGCGCGCGCGAGGCCGAATATCGCGCCGAGGGGCGGCTGAGCGAAGTGCTCGGCATCCGCAAGAGGGGCGGCTATTATACGGTCGAAGGCCTGCTCGACGACGGGCCGGCGGGCGACGAGATCTTCTTCACCTGCACGGTGCGGCGCGGCACCATCTACAGCTTCCACGCCGACGCGCGGCCCTACTGAGCCGCTTGCCTTACGACCGGACGCGGGCCACACTCGCCCGCGATCCGGGAGAGACGCCAATGAAGAGAACGACTTGCCTCGCCGCGGCCGCCGCGCTGACGGCGCTCGCCGCCCCCGCCGGCGCGGCGGTGCCGACGCGGGGCGAGACGCAGGCCGCCGCGCCGTCGCCCGCCGACGCGATGCGCGCGATGGTCGAGGAGCTGCGCACCGAGGTGCTGCGCCCCGGCGAGACGATCCAGGGCTGGGACGTCGGCGGCGGCGACCCCGAGGCGGCGCTGCGCGCCAAGGGCGCCGACCGCTTCTACTTCCTCGAAAGCGAAGGCGGGAAGCGCAACGTCGGCATCGTCACCGAGCGCCGGATCACCGACTTCGCGCCGGCGCGCTGGCGCGTGCTCGACAGCTACGGCTCGCCGGTCGCCTATGCCGAGAACCCCTCGGTGGGCTTCACCGCGCTCGGCACCCGCCACTTCATCGGCATGCGCCAGGACGGCTATCGCGAGAACGGCATCGACTGTTCGCGCAAGTTCACCCACGCGCTCCTGTTCGAGGATCCCGAGGCGCCGGCGGACGACACCGACACGCAGAGCGCCATCGGCCTGTTCCGCATCGCCATCATGGCGATGGAAGGGCAGACCATCTGCGCACGCAGCGACGGGGACGCCGAGGCGGGCTGGAACGTGCGCTACCTGCTTCCCGACGGGCGGGCGCTGCCGGTGATGAACGACCCGCCGACCCACCTCGCCATCGTGCCGGCCGCGCCGGTCGATACGCTGGTGCGCAGCGCGCCCCCGGCGCCAGCCGCGGAGTAGCTATTCGGCGGCGGCGGGCGCGCCTCGCCGAGGCCTTCGATGCCGATCCGCTGAAGCGCCCGCTGTGGGGCGGCTGGCGCGCCTTCGAGAACCCCGCCGAGCACGGCATGTATTTCCGCGGCG
>JBKBVA010000004.1:0-33376 GCA_046289665.1 Allosphingosinicella sp. | reverse complement strand
GGCCACCACCCCGCTCGCGCCCGAAGCCGCCGCCGCGATGCGGCCGTGGCTCGAAACCGCCTTCGCCAACCCCCACAGTTCCCACCGCTTGGGCCGCGAGGCGGCGGCGGCCGTCGAGGCGGCGCGGGCGCGGGGCGCGGCCGAGGTCTTCGCCTGGGCGCTGCCGCAGGTGCTGCGCGACGGGTTCAGCTGGTTCGACGTGGGGGAGAGGGACGTGGACGCTTTCGACGATGTGCTGTTTCCGGTCGCGCTGGGGCGGGAGGCGAGCGTGGAGCCGGCTTTCTCGACCCAGGTGGTGACGATGGCGAGCGGGGCCGAGCAGAGGAATGCCGACTGGGCCGACGCGCGGCTCCGCTTCGACGCGGGGCCGGGGGTGCGGAGCGAGGCGGAGCTGGGGGCGCTGATCGCCTTCTTCCGGGCGCGACGGGGCGCGGCGGCGGGCTTTCGCCTCCGCGACCCGTTCGACGACAGCTCGAACGCGATGACGGGGCCGCCGGGGGCGGCGGACCAGCTGCTCGGGCTGGGCGACGGGGTGCGGACCGAATTCGCGCTGGTGAAACGTTACGGGAGCCAGGAGCGGCGGATCACCCGGCCGGTGGCGGGGAGCGTGCTCGTCTCGGTGGCGGGCGCCGAGCAAGAGGACGGATGGACGTTGGCGCCGCTCGGGCTGGTGCGGTTCGATGCGCCGCCGGCCGCGGGGGCGGAGGTGCGCGCGGGCTTCCGCTTCGACGTGCCGGTGCGCTTCGCCGAGGACCGGCTCCAGGTCAGCCGCGCCACCTTCCAGGCCGGCGAGGCGGCGTCGGTGCCGCTCGTCGAACTGCGGGAGGGCTGAGGTGATGGCGGCATTTCTGGAGGGAGAGCTGACCAGCCTCGCTTTCTGCTGGCGGATCGCGCGGCGGGACGGGGTGTGCCTGGGCTTCACGACCCATGACCGGGACCTCGAGATGGACGGGCTCGCCTATCGGGCGGCGCCGGGCATGGTGCCGTCGGCGGTGGCGCTGTCGGACGGGTTCGAGGCGGGGACGCTCGACGTCGGCGGCGCGCTGAGCGGGGATGCGATCAGCGCGGCGGACCTGGCGGCGGGGCGGTGGGACGGGGCGGCGGTGGAGCTGTTCCTGGTCGACTGGACTGCGCCGGAGAGCGGGCGGCTGGCGCTGGCGCGCGGCGAACTGGGCGAGGTGTCGCTGCAGGGGAGCGGGTTCGAGGCGGAGATGCGCGGGCCGACGGCCCTGCTCGACCGGCCGGTGGTGGAGCTCACCTCGCCGTCGTGCCGGGCCATGCTGGGCGACGGGCGGTGCCGGGTCGACATGGCGGGGCGGGCGACGGTGACGCGGATCGCGGCCGTCGTGGCGGAGAGCGTCGTCGACGTGGCGGACGCTCCGGCCGGGGCCGGCGCCTACGCCCATGGCCGGCTGCGGTGGATCGGCGGCGCGAACAGCGGGCTCGAGAGCCAGGTGCTCGCCTCGGCCGGGACTCAGCTGACGCTGCGCGAGGCGCCGCATTTCGCGCCCGCGCCGGGCGATCTCGTCGAGCTATGGGAAGGCTGCGACAAGAGGTTCGAGACCTGTTCGGGCCGCTTCGCCAACGCGGCGAACTTTCGGGGCGAGCCGCATCTGCCGGGGATGGACCTGCTCACCCGTTATCCGGGTGCCTGAGGGGAGATTTCACATGTCGAGAGGGGAAAGAGTGGCCGCGCGGGCGCGGTCGCTGGTCGGCGCGCGCTTCCGCCCGCAGGGGCGCGACCCCGAGACGGGGCTCGACTGCGTCGGCGCGGCGGCGGCGGCGGCGGGCGTGGCGGCGGAGCGGATCAGGCGCGACTATGCGATGCGCGGCCAGACGCTCGCCGAGATCGAGCACGATTTGTGCGACCTCGGCTGCGTGCCGGTGCCGGGCGGCGCGGCGGCGCCGGGCGACGTGATCGTCTGCGCGACCGGGCCGGCGCAGTTCCACATCCTGGTGTCTACGGCCACGGGCTTCGTCCACGCCGACGCGCGGCTTCGAATGGTGGTCGAAAGGCCGCTGCCGCCGCCGTGGCCGGTGGTCGGCGTCTGGCGGCTGGCGGAAGGGGAAGAGTGATGGCGACGATCGTTCTGACCGCCGTCGGCACCGCCTTCGGCGGGCCGATCGGCGGAGCGCTGGGCGCGCTCCTCGGCCAGCAGGTCGACCAGAGGCTGTTCGCGCCCAAAGCGCGGCACGGCCCGCGGCTCGGCGAGCTGGCGGTGCAGACCTCGTCCTACGGGACCGCGATCCCGAAGATCTTCGGACTGATGCGGGTGGCGGGGACGGTGATCTGGGCGACCGACCTCAAGGAGCACAAGTCGAAGAGCGGCGGCGGCAAGGGACGGCCCAAGACGGTCGAGTACAGCTATTCGGCGAACTTCGCGGTCGCCCTGTCCGGGCGGCCGATCCGCGCGGTGCGGCGGATCTGGGCGGACGGCAAGCTGCTGCGCGGCGCGGGCGGCGACTTCAAGAGCGAGACGGGCTTCCGGCTCTATCCGGGCGACGAGGGGCAGGCGCCGGACCCGTTGATCGTCTCGGTGGAAGGGCAGGCGCCGGCGCATCGCGGCATCGCCTACGCCGTGTTCGAGGACTTCCACCTCGCCGATTACGGCAACCGGATCCCGTCGCTGAGCTTCGAGATCGAGGCGGAGGCCGCGCCGGTGGCGATCGGCGCGATCGCGGAGGAACTGAGTGGCCGCGCGGTGGCGGCGGGCGAGACAATGGCGCTGACCGGCTTCGCGGCGAGCGGCGACAGCGTGCGCGGGGTGCTGGAATCGCTGGCCGAGGCGGTGCCGCTGTCGCTGGTCGAGGCCGGCGGGCGGCTGCGGATCGAGGCGGCAGGGGCGAGCGAGGCGCAGGCGATTGCCGAGGCCGAGACCGGGGCGTCGGCGGACGGGAGGCCGGCGCGGACGCGGATCGTGCGGGAGAGCGCGGCGGCGGCGCCGGGGGAAGTCGCGATCGCCTATCACGACGCGGCGCGCGACTATCAGACCGGGCTGCAGCGGGCGGCGCGCGCCGGCGGAACCGGCGGGACCGAACGCCGGGCGCTGGCCGCCGTGATGAGCGCGCAGGCGGCGAAGGCGCTGGCGGAGCGGCGGCTGGAGGCGCTGTGGGCGGGGCGGAGCAGCGCGCGGCTTCACCTGCCGTGGCGGCACGCGGCGATCCGGCCCGGCGCCGCGCTGCGGCTGCCCGGCGCGCCGGGGACCTGGCGGGTGGCGCGGTGGAGCTGCGAGCGGATGGCGGTGACGCTCGAACTGGTGCGGCTCCCCGCCGCCGCGGCGTCGGCGGCGGAGGCGGCGAGCCCGGGGCGGCCGGTCGGGCAGCCGGACCTCGATGCGGGGGAGACCCGGCTGATCCTGCTCGACCTGCCGCTCGCCCTCGACGAGGCGGCGCGGGGGCCCAAGCTGGTCGTGGCCGCGGCGGGCGCCGGGGCGGGGTGGCGGTCGCCGGCGCTGATCGCGAGCTTCGACGGCGGTGCGAGCTGGGACCAGACGGGGCCGGTGCCGGGCGCGGTGGCGGCGGGGACGGCGCTGACGGCGCTGACAGAGGCGGGTTCGGCGCTGGTCGACCTGCGCGGCAGCGTCGACATTGAGCTCACCGCCGAGGCGATGTGGCTGGAGAGCCGCAGCGACGCCGCGCTCGCCAACGGGGCCAATCTGGCGGCGCTGGGAAGCGAGATGCTGCAATTCGGCATCGCCGAGCCGCTGGGCGGGCGGCGCTTCCGGCTGTCGCGGCTGCTGCGCGGGCGGCGGGGCACGGAATGGGCGGCGGCGGGGCACGCGGCCGGCGAGCCGTTCCTGCTGCTCGAGCCGGAGGGGGTGATGGTGATCGAGCCGCCGGCCTCGGCGGTGGGCGGCGCGGCGCGGCTGATCGCCAGCGGCCTCGGCGGCGAGGCGGAGGCGCAGGCGGCGGTGACCGGCGAGGCGCTGCGGCCGCCGGCGCCGGTCCATTTCCGCGCGCGCATCGGGCCTGCCGGAGAGGTGGCGCTGCGCTGGGCGCGCCGCAGCCGCACCGGCTGGCCCTGGCTGAGCGGCCAGGACACGCCGCTCGGCGAGGACAAGGAGGCGTACCGGCTGGTCCTGACCGGCAACGGCGGCGGCGGGCGGACCGTGACGCTGGCGCAGCCCGCCTTCGTCTATTCCGCGGCCGGGCAGCAGGCCGACGGCGCGTCGCGGCCGCTGCAGGCGAGCCTGGTCCAGATCGGCGCCTACGCCCCCTCGCGGCCCGCCATCCTGATCATCGACTGACGACGGCAAGGAGAGACGACATGAGCGAGGCGACGCCGCGCTACGAACTGCCCTTCCTCATTCCGGGGCAGGCCCAGAAGGAGTTCTTCCACAACGAGGCGCTGACTCGGATCGACGCCGCGCTCCACCCCTGCGTGGAGGCGGCGGGGGCGGCGGCGGCGCCGGCGCAGCCGGAGGAGGGGCAGGCCTGGATCGTGGGCGCCGGGGCGGGCGGCGCCTGGGCGGGGCAGGAGGGCAGCCTCGCGATCTGGACCGCCGGCGGCTGGCGCTTCGTCGCGCCGCGCGAGGGGATGAGCGTGTGGAATCGCGAGGCGGGCCACGCCATACGCTGGGACGGAGCCGGCTGGAGCGGCGGCGAGCTTGCCGGCTCGGCTTTGCTGGTCGGCGGCGTGCAGGTCGTCTCCGCACGCCAGCCGGCGGTGCCAAGTCCTTCTGGCGGAACGGTAATCGATGTGGAGGCGCGTCAGGCCGTCGCGGCGATCATTGCGACATTAATGTCACACGGTCTGACCGAGTGAGCTTTTTTGTTGCTGTGCGGAAACCAAGGCGGCAAAGGCTCGTTTGCGGACCGTCTGACGAGAAGCCTCCGGAAGCCCTCAAGGCTGACTGAGGCGTTTCGGCAACACTTGTGGGGAGAAGCGTGCTTGCGCAGAAACTCCGCTTACCGTAATGAGTTTAAGCCGTTCCGACAGGGACGCAGAAGAAAGGGGAACACTATGCGGAAGCTCGCCATCGCAATGGCGCTTTCATCCACCTTGCTCGCAACTCCGGCCATTGCGCGCGATGGCGCCTGGTACGTTGGCGGCGAATTCGGTGGGATGATCGTCGAAGATACACGCCTCGACATCGGCGTGACGGACAACGCGCTCACTCTCAATCACGAATATGGATATGACGGCGGTCTCTTCGTCGGCTACGACCTTGGCGGCTTCCGCCTCGAGGGCGAAGTCTCCTACAAGAAGGCCGATCTGGAATCCTTCCAGTCCAACTTCCCCGGGGCGCTTCCCGGTGACGCGCCGGGCCAGATCGCCCGCGACTTCGCCGGCGGCAGCACGAGCTCGCTCAGCTTCATGCTGAACGGCATGCTCGACTTCGGCGACGACGACGGCATCTCCGGCTTCGTCGGCGGCGGCGTCGGCATGGCGCGCGTCAAGGCGAACAACCAGCGCGTTTTCGCCAACACCGCGCCGTTCCTGGACGATTCGGACTCCCGCTTCGCGTGGCAGGTCTTCGCCGGCGTTCGCCAGGCGATCTCCGACAACATGGACATCACGGTGAAGTACCGCTTCTTCAACGTGGACAACCTCCGCTACGTGGCGTTCAACGGCCAGGAGACGGACGCCCGCTTCCGGTCGCACAGCCTGCTCGGCGGCATCACCTTCAACTTCGGCGCGCCCGAAGAGGTGATCCCGGTTCCGCCGCCGGTTCCGCCGGCTCCGGTTCCGCCGCCGCCGCCGGCTCCGGTTCCGCCGCCGCCGCCGCCCGCCCAGATCGCGCCGTTCATGGTGTTCTTCGACTGGGATAAGGCGGACATCACGCCGCAGGCCGCCGCCATTCTCGACAATGCGGCTGCCACCTACCAGACGACCGGCCAGGCGCAGGTCATGCTGGCGGGCCACGCCGACCGTTCGGGTCCGGCGGACTACAACGTCGGCCTGTCGCAGCGCCGCGCCACCGCGGTCCGCGAGTATCTCGCCGGCCGTGGCGTGCCGGAAGGCGTCATGACCACCGAAGCGTTCGGCGAAAGCCGTCCGCTGGTCGAGACCGCCGACGGCGTCCGCGAGCCGCAGAACCGGCGCGTGGAAATCACCTTCGGCCCCGGCTCCGGCTGGTAAGAAGGGCGCCCCTCGCTTCGGCGAGGATCGCAACGAAAAAGGGAGGAGTCGGTCTTCGGACCGGCTCCTTCTTTTTTGTGTGCGCCCCATGCGCAGCATTGCCGGGGCGTGCCATCGCGTTTGGGGACATTCCGCGCATGCTCCGGCGGTTCAGCCGCCCGCCCCGTCGGGCAAGCGGCCACCGTTTCCCGTTTCCCGAGGCTGGGCCCCGCGTGAAGGGCGGCTCCCTTCGCTGCCCGGCCGGTCGCTGAGACGGCCCGGTGAAGAAGGGAGCCTTCGCGGCCCCGAACGGACACCTCCGACAAGGCCGCCGGACCGCGCGCGGCGGCGGCTGCGGCCGGGGCGTCCGTGCCCGGACGAGACATACGGCCGAAAGCCCTTGTCCCGGCGCGCCCGTGCGGGCTAAGCGGCGGCCATTCCCCCATCGCTGAGGACTTTCGAATGCGCATCGCCATGATCGGAACGGGCTATGTCGGCCTGGTGTCCGGAGCCTGCTTCTCCGACTTCGGCCACGACGTGATCTGCGTCGACAAGGATGCCGCCAAGATCGACGCGCTGAAGCGGGGGGTGATGCCGATCTTCGAGCCCGGGCTCGACCGGCTGGTCGAGCGCAACGTCAAGGGCGGGCGCCTGTCCTTCACGACCGATTTGCCAGAAGCGGTCGCCGAGGCCGACGCGGTGTTCATCGCGGTCGGCACCCCGTCGCGGCGCGGCGACGGCCATGCCGACCTCAGCTACGTCTACGGCGCGACCGAAGAGATCGCCCGGGCGCTGAAGAAGCCGGCCGCCGTGGTGACCAAGTCGACCGTGCCGGTCGGCACCGGCGACGAGGTCGAGCGGATCATCCGCGAGACCGCGCCGGACGCCAAGGCCTGGGTGGTCTCCAACCCCGAATTCCTGCGCGAGGGCGCGGCGATCGACGATTTCAAGCGGCCCGACCGCATCGTCGTCGGCACCGAGGACGAGGAAGCCGCCGACATCCTGTGCGAGATCTACCGGCCGCTCTACCTCAACAAGGCGCCGCTCATTTTCACCAGCCGGCGCACCGCCGAGCTGATCAAATATGCGGCGAACGCCTTCCTCGCGACCAAGATCACCTTCATCAACGAGATTGCCGACCTGTGCGAGGCGGTCGGCGCCGACGTCCAGGACGTGTCGCGCGGCATCGGCCTCGACAACCGCATCGGCCCCAAGTTCCTCCATGCCGGCCCCGGCTATGGCGGATCGTGCTTCCCCAAGGACACGCTGGCCCTGCTCAAGACCGCCGAGGACAATGGCGCGCCGCTCAGGATCGTCGAGTCCGTCGTCAAGGTGAATGACGGGCGCAAGCGCGCAATGGGCCGCAAGGTGATCCAGGCGCTGGGCGGCGAGGCGCGGGGCAAGACCGTCGCCCTGCTCGGCCTCACCTTCAAGCCGAACACCGACGACATGCGCGACGCGCCCTCGCTCAGCATCGTCCAGGCGCTGCAGGATGCCGGCGCGAACGTGCGCGGCTACGACCCCGAGGGGATGGAGCAGGCGAAGCCGATGATGCCGGGCGTCGAATTCTGCGACGATCCCTACCGGGCGGCCGAGGGCGCCGACGCGGTGGTGCTGGTCACCGAATGGGACGTGCTGCGCGCGCTCGACCTGAAGCGGCTGGCGCGGACGATGGCGCAGCCGGTGCTGGTCGACCTGCGCAACGTCTATCCGCCGTCGGACGCGAAGGAAGCGGGCCTCAGCTGGCACGGCATCGGCCGCTGATCGCGCCGCCGGGAGAGCGGGCGAAACCGTTCCGCCCCCGGCTCGTTCATCTCTCCACACACAAAGGAGAGCGACGATGAAGCGGATGGACATGCTGGTGGGCGCGGCTTTCGGGCTGGCGCTGGCGGGCTGCGCGACCAACGAACCCAACCCGATCGAGCCGATGGACCCGGTGCAGACCGTGGCCACCGCCGACATACGCGACGCCGCCGGCCGAACCCGGGCGCGGGCGACCGCGACGGAGTCGGGCGACAGCATCCGCGTCCGGGTCGAGGCGGTGGACATGACGGCCGGCGCCTACGGCACCCACGTCCACACCACCGGCCGCTGCGACGCCCCAAGCTTCGAGAGCGCGGGCGGGCACTGGAACCCGACCGGGCGCCAGCACGGCCGCGACAACCCGCAGGGCGAGCATAAGGGCGATCTGCCCAACCTGCTGGTCGGCACCGACGGCCGCGGCAGCTTCGAATTCACCATCCCCGGCGCGTCGATCTCGCAGGGACCGAACCGGCTGCTCGACGCCGACGGCGCGGCGATCGTCGTGCATTCCGGCGCCGACGACTATCGCACCGACCCGTCCGGCAATTCCGGATCGCGGGTCGCCTGCGGGGTTCTCGGCTAGAGCCTAGATCGGCTCGCCGGCGGCGCGGGCGCGCTCGACCATCGTCGCCTCGGCGCGCGGCAGCGTCCGGTAGAGATAGACGAGCGCGACCAGCGACACCGGCAGGACCGCGAGCAGCGACAGGAGGCCGAGGCCGAGGTCGCCGATCGCGATCGACATGCGGCCGGCGAGATAGGGGCCGAGGGCGAGGCCGATCAAGGTGGTGCCGAGGAAGAAGGTGGCGGTCGCGGCGCCGCGCATGCGCGGCAGGACGAGATCCTGGGTGGTGGCGGCGGCCGCGCCGAGCGCCATGCTGGACAGCGCCTGGGCGGGAAGCTGCATCGCGTAGAAGAGGGTGAGATCGCGGGTGGTGAAGGCGATCACCAGCGGCAGCACCGGAAGCAGCAGCCCGCAGCCGATGACGATGACGCGGCCCGACGGGTTGGTCTTGCGCAGCCGGTCGGCAAGCCGCCCGCCGAGCACCACGCCGAGGAATCCGCCCGCCGCGCCCGAGCCGCCGATGATGAGACCGGCAATGGCGGGATCCGCCTCGAGCACGCGAAGCGCATAGGGCGCCGACCAGAAGCTCGCCGAATAAGCGAGGAAGGCGACGAGGCCGTAGCCGAGCACGGTGCACAGGAAGGCCGGCGTCCCCCAGATCAGCCGGAAGGTCGGCGGGTCGCGCTCCCGCAGGCCCGCGGCCCAGGAGAAGACGGCGTAGAAGCCGATGCCGACCGCCGCCCACTGCCAGACGTCGCCGGTGAGGCGGATCAGCGACAGGACGAGGGCGAGGATGCCGCCGGCGACGGCGAGGTTGATCGCCAGGGCGGGGAGGCCGCGGCGGGTCGCGCCGATCAGCGTCAGCGGCGGGATGACGGTCAGCAGCTCCTCGAAGAAGGCGCGGAACGGCCGCGGGGGCGGGGGCGTGACGATGCCTTCGGACTGGCCGCGCAGCGGCTCGCGCAGGGTCGCCACCCACATCGCCACCAGCAGGCCGGGTATGCCGACGGCGAGAAACGCCGCCTGCCAGCCGACCAGGCCGAGCGGCCCGCCGCCGGGGAAGGCGGCGTTCCAGTTCTGGACGATCGCGCCGCCGATGAACAAGGAGAGGCCGCCGCCGATGTAGAGGCCGGAGGAATAGATGGCGAGCGCGGTCGCGCGCTTCTCCTTCGGGAAATAGTCCGAAATCAGCGAATAGGCGCAGGGGCTGGCGGTCGCCTCGCCGATGCCGACGCCGACCCGCGCCGCCGTCAGCACGCCGCCGGTCTTGGCGAAGCCCGAAACCGCCGTGGCGGCCGACCACAGAGCGAGGCCGCCCGCCATCAGCTTCACCCGGTTCCAATTGTCGGCGAGCCGGCCGAGCGGGATGCCGAACAGCGCGTAGAACACGCCGAAGGCGGTCCCGTAGAGAAAGCCGATGTCGGCATCGTCGAGGCCGAGGTCGCGCTTGATGTCCTCCGCGAGGATCGAGAGGATCTGCCGGTCAATGAAATTGAGCATGTAGACGAGGACGAGGATGCCCAGCACGTAGCGGGCATAGGCCTCGGTGGGCTTCGGAACCTCGGGCGTTGCGGGGGCCTCACCCGGCGCGTTCGAAGCCATACGCTCACTCTCCATTGTTCCCGGCTCCGCCAATCGCTAGCAGAGCGGAGCGCTTTGGCAACAAGGCTTCGTTCCATGACCGTTTCGGTGCTGTTCGTCTGCCTTGGAAACATCTGCCGCTCGCCGCTGGCCGAGGCGGCGCTGCGGGGCGAGGCGGAGCGGCTCGGCATCGAGATCGCGGTGGATTCGGCGGGGACGGGCGACTGGCACGTCGGATCGCCCCCGGACCCGCGCGCGGTGGCGGTGGCGAAGCGCAGCGGCGTGGACATTTCACACCTAAGGGCGCGGCAGGTGGAGCGCGCGGACTTCCACCGGTTCGATCATGTCGTGGCGCTCGACGCGCAGAACCTGCGCGATCTGGAGCGGCTGCGGCCGCAAGGGGCGGAGGCGCGGCTGTCGCTGCTGCTCGACCATGTCCCCGGGCGGGAAGGGGAGGCGGTGGCCGACCCCTATTATGGCGAGGACGACCATTTCGACCTGACCTGGAACGACGTCACCGCGGGCGCGCGGGCGCTGGCGCGCAGGATCGCGGGAGAGAGGGGGTGATCCTCCACGCCCATCCGCTCTCCTCCTTCTGCTGGAAGGTGCTGATCGCGCTCTACGAGAAGGAGATATCGTTCGAGCAAAGGATGGCCGACGTCGGCAGCGCCGAGGGGCGGGCGGCGTTCGCGGCCTTGTGGCCGATCGCGAAGATGCCGGTGCTGGAGGATGCGGGGCGCGTGGTGCCGGAGACGAGCATCATCATCGAATATCTCGACCGCCTGCACCCGCAGCCGCCGCGGCTGATCCCCGGGGAGGCCGAGGCGGCGCAGGCGGTGCGGCTCGCCGACCGGATCTACGACCTCTACGTCCAGGTGCCGATGCAGAAGATCGTCGCGGACCGGCTGCGGCCCGCCGGGGCGCGGGACGCCTATGGCGTCGCGGAGGCGCGGCGGCTGCTCGAGACCGGATGCGGCCTCGTCGATCGCGACCTGGCGGAGCGGGCGTTCGCGGCGGGCGAGGCCTTCAGCCTCGCCGACTGCGCGGCGATGCCGGCGCTCTTCTATGCCGACAAGGTGATGCCGCTGGCGGAGCGGTTCGGCGCGGCGGCGGCCTATCTGGAGCGGATGAAGGAGCGGCCCTCCTTCGCCCGGGTGCTGCGCGAGGCGGAGCCGTGGTTCCGCTACTTCCCCGAGGAGGAGAGGTGAGCGCCTTTTCGCGGAAGGTGGCGGCGCTGGCGCATGTGCCGGAGGACAGGCTCGAGCGGCTCGCCGGCGGCGACCTTTCCGAGGTGCTGCTGGTGCGGCGGCCGGACGGGCGGCTGTCGGTCGCCAAGGGCGGGCCGGCGACCGGGACCGAGGCGGCGATGCTGCGCGCGCTGGTGGGGGCGGGGGTGCCGGCGCCGCTCGTCGAGGGGGAGCATGAGGGCGTGCTGCTCCTCCAGCACGTGCCGAACGACGGCGTCTTCAGTCCGGCGGCGTGGACCGACATCGGCGCGGCGGTGCGGCGGCTCCACCAGAACGAGGCGGAGCGCTACGGCTGGCCGGTCGACTTCCGGATCGGAACGGTGGAGCTGCACAACGACCAGGGCAACGACTGGCCGGCCTTCTGGGGCGAGCAGCGGCTGGTTTCGACGGCGGCGGTGCTCGACCGGCCGTGGCGCGAGCGGGTGGAGCGGCTGGCGGGGCGGATCGGCGACCTCCTCCCCGCCGCGCCGCCGGCGGCCTTGCTGCACGGCGACCTGTGGGGCGGCAACATCCTGGTCTCGGACGGCAAGCTTGCCGCCCTGATCGATCCCGCCTGCTACTACGGCGCGGCCGAGGTGGATCTGGCGATGCTGTGCCTGTTCGACGCGCCCCCGGACGCCTTCTGGGACCGCTACGGGAGGCCCGAGGCGGGCTGGCCGGAGCGGCGGGCGGTCTACCAGCTCTTCCCCGCTCTGGTGCATCTGCGGCTGTTCGGGGCGAGCTACGCGCCGATGGCCGACCGGCTGCTCGCGGGGGTCGGCGGCTAGGGGAGGGCGGGGGCGAGCGGGTAGCGGCCGGCGACGGTGTAGATCGGCCCGGCATGGGTGAGCGCGCTTTCGTAGAGGCGGATCTCGTCGACCTCGAACGGATCGCCGGTAAGGCCGCCGGCGCTTTCCACCAGGGGCCGCAGCGGACCGGCGCCGCGCGGCAGGCGGGCGAGGGTGATGTGGGGGTGGAAGGCGCGGCGGTCCGGGGCGACGCCGACCCGCTCCAGCGCCTGATCGACCTTCTTGTGGAGCGCCTTCAAGGGCGCGTGCGGGGCGACGCCCGCCCACAACACCGAGGCGCCGCCGCTGCGGTCGAACGAGCCGAGGCCGCTCAGCGCCAGGGTGAAGCGGGGGTGGTGGACGGCGCCGAGCGCGGCGTGGATGTCGCCGGCGAGATGACGGTCGACCTCGCCGATGAAGCGGAGGGTGAGATGGATCTGCTCCTCGTCCACCCAGCGCGCGCCCTTCACCCCGTCCATCAGGTCGATGAGCGCGTCGCGCACGGCGGCCGGCGGGCGGATGGCGACGAAGAGGCGGTGCATTCGTACCGGTTTTCCTTGAATAGCGGGCGCTTTCGCCCGATATTGGCCTCAACGGCAAGCCACGTTTTGCCGTCAAAGGAGAGATTGAACATGGCAAACGGATTTGACCCGCGCGCGACCGCATCGCCGCGTCCGGCCGCCACCACGGTGGGCCAGGACGTAGCCTTCGACGCGGGCCTGCGGTCCTACATGCTGTCGGTTTACAACTACATGGCTTCCGGCGTGCTGCTCACCGGCATCGTCGCGATGCTGTTCGCCCGCGGCGGCGAGGACTCGCTCGCCTTCCAGATCATGGCGGGCGGCGGCATCCTGGCCTGGATCATCATCCTGTCGCCGCTCGCGCTGGTGATGGTGCTGAGCTTCGGCATCAACCGCCTTTCGACGGGCGCGGCGCAGGCCATCTTCTGGGTCTATGCGGCGCTGATGGGCCTGTCGCTGTCGACCATCTTCCTGGTCTATACGGCCGGCTCGATCGCCACCGCCTTCTTCGCCTCGGCGGCGGCCTTCGCCAGCCTCAGCCTGTGGGGCTATACGACCAAGAAGGACCTGTCCGGAATGGGCACCTTCCTGATCATGGGCCTCGTCGGCCTGATCGTGGCGATGGTGATCAACATCTTCCTGCAGAACAGCGTGATGAACCTGGCGATCAGCGCCATCGGCGTGCTGATCTTCGCCGGCCTCACCGCCTACGACACGCAGAAGATCAAGAGCATGTACTTCGCGGTGGCCGGCACCGATTTCGCCGGCAAGTCGGTGGTGATGGGTGCGCTCACCCTCTATCTCGACTTCATCAACCTGTTCCTCTTCCTGCTCCGTTTCCTGGGCAATCGGGAATAGGCTTCTCGCGAACAGCGACGCGAAAAGGCCCGGCGGAGACGCCGGGCCTTTTTCGTTCGGGCCGCATAGGGAGGCCCGCGGCGGTCCATGACTTCGGGGGTGAAGCGGTCGCCCGGCGCCATTGCGGCGGCGCGGATCGCCTCGCTCAGCTTCTGCCGCCGTCCTGGCTGGGCATCAGTGCATCGTCGAGCTCGTTCGCGCGCTGCGCGGCGGGACGCGCCTGGAGGCGGGCGAAATAGTCCTCGAAGGCGGGGCGCCTGTCGATCGATCCGAACATCATGCCCCAGCCGATCTGCGAGCCGACATAGACGTCGGCGGCGGTGAACTGCTCGCCGCAGATATAGGGACCGTCGCGGACCGCGCCCTCGAGGCAGTCGATCGCCTCCTCGAAGCTGCCATAGCCGGCCATCGCCTTCTTGTCGGGCGGAGCGAGGAGGCCGAGCGACTTGGCCGTCACCGCCGCCTCGACCGGGCCGGCGGCGAAGAACAGCCAGCGATAATAAGGCCCGCGCTTCGGATTGCCCGGCGGCGGGGCGAGGCCGGCATCCTGGAACGCATCGGCGAGATAGGCGCAGATCGCCGCGGCTTCGGTGACGATCGTGCCGTTATGGTCGATCGCGGGGACCTTGCCCATCGGGTTGATCGCCAGATAGTCCGGCGCCTTCATCGTCGTGCCGTAGTCCAGCACCACCGTCTCGTAGGGATGGCCGACCTCTTCGAGCATCCAGCGCACGATGCGGCCGCGCGACATCGGGTTGGTGTAGAAGGTGAGCGTGTCGGTCATGGCGCGGCTCCCTGTTGCCCGCCCCGCTTTACCGCCGCCGCGCGCGAAGCTCCAGAGCGCGCGGGCCGATTACCGAGGCCGGCCAGAGTAAGCGCCGGCGTCCCGGTCGAAAGGGGTTGCGCGGACTTGCATCGAAGGCCGAGCCGGAAGGCTAGGTGTAAGTCCACGCAGCCCACACGCACCCAGCCACGAATCCCAGAAGCGAGCCATAGTTGGTATAGCGGGCGAACCTGCCTAGCAGCGTGGCCCGGGAGCCCGCCCGCACCTTGTGCTTCTTTGCGGCCGAAGTCAGTTGGTCGTCTCTGAGGCTTTCGAAATAATATAACTTTGATTTGTGATAGGCCTCGCGCCACGAACAGAATCCGGAGAGAACCGCGAGCACGATCCCGATGGTGAAGGCGACGGTGGGTAAGCGCCCCCCGTCCCGCGCGGCCTCTTGGATGGAGAGGATAGCGACCACCGCGCCACCGTTTACCGCTACCAAGGTGGCCAGGAGCCACGCCGCGAGAGACTGCGCCCGATTGAATTGGTTCTCCGAAAGGCGCTTTCGCTCCCTTCGGTGCTCAGCTGCTTCTTCTTCACTGGCCCAAGTTTCAAGTGTCACCTGCGATCGCCCCCGAAGCCGTGCCGTGCTGTAATTCTGAGAAGAAGGCCGCGGCCTCCACCCCCAGCGCCGCGGCGATCCGTTCAATGTTGATCAGGCTCACATTCGCCTGCCCCCGCTCGATGCGGCCGAGATAGGAGCGGTCGAGGTCGCTACTCAGGGCGACCGCTTCCTGCGAGAGCTTCCGGGCCTTGCGAAGCGCGCGGAGGCGGGCGCCGAAGCGCTTCTTGACCGCTTTCTGCTGCTCCTTGTCCACAAAAGCACGGTCGTCTTCTGCGGACTATGATTCCACGGATAATAAGTCCCTTTTGGAGGATCGGCGTTCCGTTTCGGAGCGATTATGCCTTTGTCCAGGCGAGGGCGAGCGCGACGAAATAGTCCTCCATCGCATCGACGCCGGCGTCGGTCAGCGCGATCAGCACCCCGCCCTGCCGCTCCCCATCGGCCTCCCGCCGCACGAACCCGCCGTCGCAAAGCAGCTCCACCCAGCGCAGCGCCGTGGTCGCCGCCACCCGCGCATCGGTCGCCAGCCGCCCGAGCCGCACCGGCCGCTTCTCGAGGTAGGCCCGGAACAGCTCGAGCAGCAGGCTCCACCCCGGACTGGCGAGATCGGCGCCGAACACCGCGGAGCGCGCGTACCGCGCCGCCTGCACCGCCTCCACTTGCCGCGCCGACACCCGCACCGCCGTCTCCGACGCCCGCCGCGCCGCATCCTGCTCGGCATAGTGAACGAGCAGCGACGTCATCCGCGCGAAATCGAGGCTCAGATCCTCAAGAAACGTCCGCCCACGCTCTGCCGCCACCATTTTCCACGGTTAGCGCAATTTAGAGGACAATGATACCCGGTTTTGTGGTGGCAGCGACGCGTTGGAAGGGAGCGTCAGTAGCCGGTACGCGAGCCGCTTCTCGCCCCAGCTAACGGCAAACGTATCGGAGACTTCGTACCAGCGCCCGCCGGGGCGCCCTTGGCCATGCCGTGCACCCATGCACTGGCACTCGCATTCGTCGCCCTCCGCTTCCCAGCAGCGTCGGGCACATCGATCCTGAGCACGGTGAGGCTGGATGATGTAGAGCTTGCGGTATCGCCGCAGAAGTTGAGCTAAGAGGCTATCGAACCAAGCCTTTGGTGTTTCCCAGCATCGATACTGGGGAATCCATTTCGGAATGCGATGACGCTCTGCTCGCAGCCATGACTTTACCGCCAAGTCGTAGGGTACGCGCACCAGAAGCGGAAAGCCGTTTCCACGCGTATAGATTACAGGCACCCGATCTTGGCGCCAAACGCGCTTCAGAGACTTGGGGGCCTGCTCCTCCATCACATCCCTCCCACTGTATCGATCGTGCCGCATCAGTGCGCTGTTGTGCTGACTTCTTCGTCACGCGGCCTCCCGCACCCGCACCTCGCCCACACCCTCGCGGCGCGGGCCGATGGTGATCTCAATGTCGTGGCCCAGCGCGCGCAGGCATTCTTCCAGCTTGGCCTGGCTGATATTGTCGAGCCGGCCCTGCGCGATCGCCGAGAGCTTCGGCTGGGTGATCGGCATAAGCGCCGCAGCCTCGCGCTGCGTCAGGCCCAGCTCGGCGATCGTCCGCGCGATGCGCAGCGCGAGCTTAGCCTTGACGACATCCTCCGCCGCCAGCGCCAGTTGGTCGAGAACGCTCGTCCCCGCCTGCGTCACATGTGCCATGTTCATCCCTTCCGTCACCCGGCCGCAAGTACCACTTGCGGACGACCCCTCACGCCGCCTCCCGCTTCCCCGGCTCCTCGATGCGCATCTCCAGCCCGAGCGCCTTCACCACTTTGATCACCGTCTCCAGCGTTGGGTTGCCATTCTCGCTGAGCGCCGTGTGCAGCGCCTGGCGGCTGAGGCCCGCTTCCTTCGCGAGCTTGGCGATACCGCCGCGCGCCCGCGCCACCGCGCCGAGAGCGTAGGCAATATAGCGGTGGTCGCCGCTGTCGATCGCGTCGCTGAGCAGGCTCGCCTGGTCGCCCGCCGTGTCGAGATAGGCCGCCGCATCGAACGGCCGCGCTTCGATAGTCATGTTACCTGTCCCTCCTTGGACCTTAGGAGCCTGCTTGCTCCCGTTCTAAGGGGCCCCGCCTGCTGCGGCGGCCCCGTTACCGATGCTCATTTCACCCGAGCTGCCATCTCCTTCGCTCTTTGCATGTCCCGCTCCTGAGAGCCTTTGTCGCCGCCGGCGAGGAGGATAACGACGTCCTCGCCTCGCAACGTGTAGTAGACGCGGTAGCCGGGGCCGACATGGATCCGCAGCTCGCTCACCCCGCCTCCCACCGAGGCGAAATCCCCGAAATTGCCCATGGCGGCGATACGCGCGATGCGACCGACGATCTGTCGCTTCCCTAGCGGATCACGCAGTGCCCTCATCCAGCGGGCAAATTCGGGCGTTTCCAGAACTTCCATTTCTGTCGCTTATAAGCGACAAGCAGATTATCGTCAAATATAACCGACATCCTCGGGTTCTTGCTCCCGCACCGGCCACGCCCCCCGCTCCTTCCGTGGCGAGCCGGCTGCGCCAGCGATGTGCCCCCAATCCCCCTTCCGGATGAACAGCTTGCCCCTCGCGCCGCCTTCGCCTATAGGCGCCCCCGTCCGGCGGGCTCTCATTTGGCTCGCGGCGGTCCGCCTGAATCGACGCGTATCGGGGTGCTGGAGCTTGTCGCTCGCCTCCTGCGCGCCTTTTCGCGTCGGCCGCCGCGTCGCCCGAGCGAAGGCCCCAACCGGACGCCGCTTGGGGCATGGGGCTCCTGGCGGCAGTCGGGCTAAAAGACCGCGGGAGACAACCCGCGGCCGGCAAAAAAGCACAAGAAGGACTGATAGTTATGGCCACCACGGCAATGCCGACCCGCGACGATTTCGCGGCCCTGCTCAACGAATCCCTCGGCGGCGAAAATGAAAGCTTCGAGGGCAAGGTCGTCAAGGGCAAAGTCACCGCGATCGAGAACGACCTCGCCGTCATCGACGTCGGGCTGAAATCCGAAGGCCGCGTGCCGCTGCGCGAATTCGCCGCGCCCGGCCAGAAGGCGGACCTCAAGGTCGGCGACGAAGTCGAGGTCTATGTCGACCGCGTCGAGAACCACCAGGGCGAAGCGATGCTGTCGCGCGACCGCGCCCGCCGCGAGGCCGCCTGGGACAAGCTCGAAAAGGAATTCAACGAAGGCAATCGCGTCGAGGGGGTGATCTTCGGCCGCGTCAAGGGCGGCTTCACCGTCGATCTCGGCGGCGCCGTCGCCTTCCTGCCTGGCTCGCAGGTGGACATCCGCCCGGTCCGCGACGTCACCCCGCTGATGGACATTCCGCAGCCCTTCCAGGTGCTGAAGATGGACCGCCGCCGCGGCAACATCGTTGTGTCGCGCCGCGCCATCCTCGAGGAAACCCGCGCCGAGCAGCGCTCGGGCCTCATCCAGTCGCTGACCGAAGGCCAGGTGGTCGACGGCGTCGTCAAGAACATCACCGATTACGGCGCGTTCGTGGATCTGGGCGGCATCGACGGCCTGCTCCACGTCACCGACATTTCGTACAAGCGCGTCAACCACCCGTCGGAGCTGATCAACATCGGCGACACGGTGAAGGTGCAGATCATCCGCATCAACCGCGAGACCCAGCGCATCAGCCTCGGCATGAAGCAGCTCGAGGCGGATCCGTGGGAAGGCGCGTCGGCCAAATATCCGGTCGGCGGCGTGTTCACGGGCCGCGTCACGAACATCACCGAGTACGGCGCGTTCGTCGAGCTGGAAGCCGGCATCGAGGGCCTCGTCCACGTCTCCGAGATGAGCTGGACCAAGAAGAACGTCCATCCGGGCAAGATCGTCTCCACCTCCCAGGAGGTCGAGGTCTCGGTGCTCGAGGTCGACGAGGAGAAGCGGCGGATCAGCCTCGGCCTCAAGCAGGCGCAGGCCAATCCGTGGGCGGCCTTCGCCGACTCGCACCCGGTCGGCACCGAGGTCGAGGGCGAGGTCAAAAACGCCACCGAGTTCGGCCTGTTCATCGGCCTCGAGGGCGACGTCGACGGCATGGTCCACATGTCGGACATCGCCTGGGGCGTGACCGGCGAGGAAGCCCTGAACCTGCACCACAAGGGCGAGACGGTGAAGGCCGTCGTGCTCGACGTGGACGTCGAGAAGGAGCGCATCAGCCTCGGCATGAAGCAGCTCGAGCGCGGCGGCGTCGCCAAGGGCGGCACGGCGGCGGCCGGCGGCGGCGTGTCGAAGAACGACGTCGTCACCGTCACCGTCCTCGAGGTTCGCGACGGCGGGCTGGAAGTGCAGGTCGGCGACGACGGCGCGACCGGCTTCATCAAGCGCACCGATCTCGGCCGCGACCGCGACGAGCAGCGCCCGGAGCGCTTCCAGGTCGGCCAGAAGTTCGACGCGATGGTGATCGGCTTCGACCGGTCGAAGAAGCCCAACTTCTCGATCAAGGCGCTGCAGATCTCCGAGGAGAAGCAGGCGGTGGCCCAGTACGGCTCGTCCGACTCGGGCGCGTCGCTCGGCGACATCCTCGGCGAAGCCCTGAAGCAGAAGCAGGGCTGATCCGGACGCGGGGGCGGGTTTGCCGTAGCGGCAGCCCGCCCTCGTTTCGCATCCGTTCCGGCGGCGGAGGTTTTTTGCCGCGAAATCAAACCTGTGGTATTGCGTTGAAGCCGAACTTGGGTTTTAACCTGGGTTAGCGCCCGGCGGAGGGGGGGATCCGGCGGGGATTTCCATCGTCCGCTCACCGAAGAAGGGGGGAGCCGTGATCCGTTCCGAGCTGGTCCAGAAGCTGTGCGACGACCATCCCGATCTTACCGGCAAGGAGATCGAGCGGGTGGTCGCGGCGTTTTTCGACTCGATCATCGGGCAGCTGCAGAAAGGCGGCCGGGTCGAGCTGCGCGGCTTCGGCGCTTTCTCCACCCGCGAGCGCGAGGCCCGCAAGGGCCGCAACCCGCGCACCGGTGACACGGTCGACGTCGACGCCAAGCGCGTGCCCTATTTCAAGCCGGGCAAGGAAATGCGCGAGCGGCTGAACCTGCAGGAAGGCGTGCAGGCGGCCGAATAGACGGCTTAGGGGCCGCTTTTCGCTTCGCGCGCGCGCGGGCCCTCGTTATCCTCCCGCCCAAGCGGACGTGGCGGAACCGGTAGACGCCGGAGACTTAAAATCTTCTGCCCTTCGGGGCGTGCGGGTTCGAGTCCCGCCGTCCGCACCAGCGCATCCCACACGCGGCGCAGCACCGGCTGACCGCACGGCCCGGACCTTCGCATGCTCGACGTCGAGAATACCGGTTACGAGGGCAAGTTCGACTTTCCGCGCCGCGAGCGCGCGCCCGACATCGTCTACATGCTCGCCACCGTGCCGCGCACCGGCAGCTCGTGGCTCAGCCACGTCCTGTGGCAGACCGGCTGCCTCGGCGCACCGCTCGAATATCTCAACTTCGACAGAAACGGCCCCTATTTCTTCGCCCACAAGGCGCCGGAGGAGCAGCTCGCGCTGTGGCGCTCGGCGCAGCGGCGGCGGACGTCGCCGAACGGCGTCTTCGGCTTCAAATGCTTCCTCACCGAGCTCCAGACGCTGCGCGAGGAGAATCCGCCCCTGCTCGCCGCGGTGCGGCCGCGCAAGGTGATCTACCTCGCCCGCCGCGACCGGATCGCCCACGCCGTCTCCTACGCCCGCGCCCGCATGTCCGGCATCTGGCGCAAGGAGCAGGAGCAGGACGCGCCGCCGCAGCTCGCTTATTCGCAGCAGGCGCTGGAGGATGCGGAGGCGGCGGGGGGGGGGGAGGGGGGGGGGGGGGGGGGGGGGGGGGGGTGGGGGGGGGGGGGGGGTGTCTTGTACTGCTCGTGCGTAGGGGGGGGGGGAGGTGTTCTGGTGGTGGACCTCCGAGCCGCTGCGCCTGTGGTACGAGGACGCCGCCGCGCGCCCCGACGAGGCGGCCGCGCGCATCGCGGATTTCCTCGGCGTCGCGCTCGATCCGGCGGCGGCGGTCGCTGTGCCGGCGGTGCAGAAGCAGTCCGGCGCCGAATCGCGCGCATGGGCCGAGCTTTACGCGCGCTCCAGGGGCCACGCCGAGGGCACGGCGGCGGCAGGCTAGCGGCTTTGGTCGCTCACACGAAGCCGGCCGTGACGGCGGTGTAGAGCGCGTAGCCGCCGACGAGGAGGGCCCCCTCGCGCCGCGACAGCCGCCCGCCCGTCCAGGCGAACAGCATCACCCCGAGCGACGCGGCGAGCAGCAGCCACAGATCGAAGCCGAGGATCGTCTCCGGCACCGGCCCGGGGGAGACCAGGCCGGTCACCCCGCCGATGAAGAAGATGTTGTAGATGTTGGAGCCGAGCACGTTGCCGAGCGCGATGTCGCCCTGCCGCCGGACCGCGGCGACCGCCGAGGTGACGAGCTCCGGGAACGAGGTGCCGACCGCGACGATGGTGAGCCCGATCACCGTGTCGGAGACGCCGAGATCGCGGGCGATGCCGATCGCCCCGTCGACCAGCAGCATGCCGCCGACGACGACCAGGCCGAGCCCACCCGCGAACAGCGCGATCGGCGTCAGCAGCGGACCCGGCGCCGGTTCGTGGGGGGTGAGGCCGGCATCGACGCCCTCCGCCGCCGCCGCCTTGTCCCAGGCCGCGCCGTGGGCCGCGCCCGCTTTTTCCTGCCGGTAGGCATGGAGGATGTAGGCGGCCATGGCGGCGACGAACAGGAGGCCGGCGATCCGGCCGAGGCCGAGCGTGGCGCCGGCGGCCAGCAGCAGGGCCGCGGCCGCGACGCCGACACCGCCGTCCCGCCACAGCGGCCCCCGCGCCACCGCGATCGGCGAGAGCAAGGCCGCGAGGCCGAGGATCAGCAGCAGGTTGGCGAGGTTCGACCCGACGATGTTGCCGACGGCGATGCCGGGCGAGCCGGCGAGCGCCGCCTGCACGCTGGCGGCGAGCTCGGGCATCGATGTGCCCATGCCGACGACGGTGAGGCCGATCAGCATCGGCGAGAGGCGGAGGCGCTCGGCGATCCGCACCGCGCCCTTCACCAGCAGGTCGCCGCCGCCGATCAGCAGCAGCAGGCCCGGCACGAGCAGCAGCAGGTTGTTCAGCATGTTCAGGCTCCCCGCCGCGGCTCAGTCGAACAATTGTTCGAGGAAGGACTTCTTGCGCTTCGGACGGCCGTAGCCGCGAAAGTCGGCGTGGGGGCCGGACGGCTGCGGCCAGGGCGGCGGCTGGTGGCTGGGCTGCGTGGCCGCGGCGGGCAGGGCGCTGCGCTCGAGGATCTTGTCGAGCTCGCCCCGGTCGAGCCAGACGCCCCGGCAGGCCGGGCAATAGTCGATTTCGATGCCCTGGCGCTCGGACATGACGAGCGGCGTCTGGTCGACGGGGCAGAGATAGGGGTGTTTCATCGGTCATTCCCTCGATCGGAGTCACATCCAATCGAGCGCGCCCGGCCGACTATCGAAAGCCTGGAGGCGTGAACGTCCCTCCGAACCGGCACCGAGCGCACTCGATGCGGTCCGACATCGCAGCCTTGCTGCCAGAGGGGCCCGGTCCCGCAAGGCCGCATGTAGAAGGGCCGCGGCAGGGCTTCAAGAGGTGTCCGCCGGTGCGGCGTTGCCGCGAAGCCGATGCTCTGCGACAAGGGGCGAAGCCGGGGCGTACGGAATCGGGGCGGGAGGGAAGTCAATGTTGACTGTTCTGGCGATTGTGTCGGCCGCTTCAGCGATGGTCGAGGCGGGTTCGGATGCGGGCGCGGCGGAGATGCAGACGGTCGCGAAGCTGCTCGAAGCCTTCGAGAGTCGCGACAGCGCACGGATCGACGCGCAGATTTCCGCCGATGTGGCAGTCGAGAAGATCGGCTCCGGCATCGCTACGGGCGCTGCCTTGGCACGCTACGCGCAGGAATGTCCCCTCCGGCACGCCGCATTACCCCCCGCCATTGCGGCGCCGCCAGGCGTGACGGTGGTGGAAGTTCGCTGGGCCTGCGAGGGACGGGCCGACAATGAAGCCTACTTTCGCTTCGTCAATGGCCGCCTCGATCGCATAAGCTTTGGCGCCATCCCCATTTTTCGGGTCCGCTGAGCGCGCGCGACAGATCGGCAGCCCGGCCGTACGCGCGAAGGCCGGCCATCCCGGGACGGCCGCCGCCTAGCCGCCGCGTCTTGCCGCCAGCCGCCGCTCCACCGCCGCCACCGCCTCGGCGACGGCGTCTTCGATCGGCAGGTCGCTGGTGTCGATGAGGTCGGCGTCTTCCGCCCTGGCGAGCGGCGCGGCCGCGCGCCTGCTGTCGCGGGCGTCGCGGGCCTGGAGATCGAGCAGCACCTCGTCGAGGTCGGCGTGGAGGCCCATGCGGCGGAGCTCCTCGCTGCGCCGGCGCGCGCGCACCTCGGGGCGGGCGGTGACGTAGAGCTTGGCGTCGGCGTGGGGCGCGATGACGGTGCCGATGTCGCGGCCGTCGAGCACGGCGCCGCCGGGTTGGGCGGCGAAATCGCGCTGCCGCTCGACGAGCGCGGCGCGGACGGCGGGATAGGCGGAGATGCGCGAGGCGACGCCGCCGGCCGCCTCGCTCTTGAGCTCGGGATCGGCGAAATCGGTCTGCGCGAAATCGCAGGCCTTGAGCGCGGCGAACTCGCTCTCCGGATCGCCGCCCCAGCGCAGCAGGTTGAGCGCGACGGCGCGGTAGAGCAGCCCGGTGTCCATGTGCGGCAGCCCGAAATGGCGGGCGAGCGCGCGCGAGATCGTGCCTTTTCCGCTCGCGGCGGGGCCGTCTACGGCGATGATCATGGCGCTTCCTTGCTCCGGCTCCGGGGGCGGCGGATCGGCTTTTGACAGCGGCCTGCCCCTGTGGCAAGGCGCCCGGCACACGGCCGATGCGCCGCTTTCCTGATGAATTCGACTGGAGTTGCTCACCGATGGTGAAGGCTGAATGGGGCACGAAGCGGACCTGCCCGAAATGCGGCACCCGCTTCTACGATCTCGGCAAGGAAGATCCCGTGACCTGCATCGAGTGCGGCGTCGCCTGGGATCCCGAGCCGGTGCTGAAATCGAAGCAGCCCTTGCCGTTCGACGCGCCCAAGAAGGAAGCCGAGGCGGACGAGAAGGAAGACAGCGATCTCGCCGCGGACGATCTCGCCATCGACGAGGATGCCGAGGAGAATCCGGACGACGAGGTCGATCTCGGCGGCGACGACGACATCGGCGTCGCCAAGTCCGGCGACGACGACGAAGAATCGTAAGCGGGGGCATAAGCGAAGCGCTTGCAAGGTGCGGCGGCGTCGCCTAAATGCGCCGTCGCACAGGCCGCCTCCCAGGGCGGCGCGAAAAGGTTCGGGGCCGTAGCTCAGCTGGGAGAGCGTCGCAATGGCATTGCGAAGGTCAGGGGTTCGATCCCCCTCGGCTCCACCATTTCACCGAAAAATTCCGCAGGATTCCGCGGGGTTGAACGAGTCGGTCGGTTTGCGTCCCACATTTTCGTCCCACGGGCTGTTGCGCTGTAGCGAGACGGGCTGACGATTCCCGAGGCTGTCCTGGAAGTCTGCAGTGTAGCCGGTGGGACTGGCCTGGAATGTCCGCTTTCGACCCATCCGGACGTTCTCGGCGGCGCAGGATCCGGTTGATCTTGAGTTGCTAGACACAGTCTCCGAAACTGGGCGAACCGTCGCGCGCAAGCACGTCATCGACGGCTTTGGCTAGGTCTTCAGGCTTCTGAAACTTCATGTGATCGTAAACGCCGGCAACATCGCCGCCGCAGATGTGATCATGATCCTTGCTGTTGAGATTTTGCTCAGCCTTGAAACGGGCGAGCGTTGAAGGATCGCCCCCGGTATTGCGGATAATGTAATCGTCGAACCTGCGAGCAAAAGCTGCAATCCGTGCTTGAAACTCCGGGTCTTGACCGGCGCGACACTGAGCGCCTGTTTTCTCAGCGAAATAGATGAAGGT
The DNA here is from genome assembly GCA_046289665.1 of Allosphingosinicella sp. Taxonomy (GTDB): domain Bacteria; phylum Pseudomonadota; class Alphaproteobacteria; order Sphingomonadales; family Sphingomonadaceae; genus Allosphingosinicella. Next base: position 8,671 of record JBKBVA010000004.1, on the reverse strand, counting down.
TCCAAGGCAAAGGACCCCCTCACCTGGTTCCCGCTGAGGTGCTGCCGAAGCCAATGCGAAGCTGCATGACCCGAGGATTAGGACCTTCAAACCGCGAGAACGCACCATCAATCGCAACTCCCTGCCCCGTCCGGGTATGGTGGAGGCGTACGACGGTAATCTTTCGAATGTCCGCTTTCCACCCGTTGCGGACACTGCCGAGACCGGCGATGTTCAGTGAATGGAGCACGCCGCTGTCACCAAGTCCCGTCCCTGGAGGCCAGAGTTCGGTTATCGGCGGAGCGACGGATGGCGTCAGAAAACCCTCTATGGAAGCGAATGGGACTACCCGAGGCGCGGAAATGAGCGGCCATTCAGAGCGGCGCTGCATGTTCACCCAAGCCGGCGTTGGCGCACCCTCTTCTTCGTCCGCTCTCTCGGACTGAAAGTTATCGAGGTTCGGAGCGGACGACCTGCAACAATCACCGTCGAGGTTCCGGCGAGCTTGTCACCGGAACGGCTGCGTCGGTTCGTGGAGCATTGCCGCAGAACGGGGCTGACGGGGCAGCGCCTCGGCCTTCCGGGAGTTTCGATACAGAGGTTCGGACCGCGGCGGCCGACTGCCACCCCTTAGTGTCCGCTTCCACCCATTGCAGACACTCGGCAGCATGTGCTTTCCTCCGATGGTGGACATTGGTGGCCTCATAACGCTGCAGGCTGCGGAGCAGCTTGCCTCGTTGTCTCCTTCGCCCTGTCGGACCCGCGAGCGCCGCCGTTCCCGGCGCTACCCTTCGTTAACGCACCGGCGCTAGTCACCCGTGGGCGGCGGAGTTGCGTGCGAATGGCTGTCTTCAAGTATCAGAACTACCTCTCGCGCACGAAGCACGCGTCGTTCGACCTGGTTCTCCAGCCGAATGCGTTCGTGCCGTGCGGCGGCATTTTCCGCTGCACCGGCTGCGGCACTGAACTCGCGCTCGAGGCGATCGGAACCTTCCCGCCCGGTGACCACCACGCCCATTCGCCCGCCCAAGGGCCGATCGCATGGCAGCTGGTGGTGGCGACCGTCTCCCACGTGCCCGCCCCCTATCTGCACGGCGCTGCCTGACGGACGTCAGGGCAAAGCGGGTGGGCGCCTGCCGAGAGCTGCTCCTCCCGCCGGGCGCCGTTGTCACGGAAGTGCAACAGTAAGTGAAATTCGCAATAAGCGTCGAGTAATCCCACTTTTCACCTTTCGGAATTTCTGTTCATCCTAAGTCGACGGCCGCAGGGCAGCGGCCAGGCAGGGAGTGGATACGATGTTCCGTGGGAAACTGTTGTTCGGCGCGGGTTGCGCCGCGATCGCGCTTGGCCTTTCACCGGCTCCCGCCGGCGCGCAGAGCACCGAGCCCGATCCGCCCATCCGCACCGATGCGGAAGGCACGCCGGTCGAGGAGCAGGAGGCGATCGTCGTCACCGGCTCGCGCATCCGCCGCGATCCGCTCGCCCAGGACGCGCCGGTCGTGTTCGTCGACCGCGACGATCTCGATCGTACCGGCCTCGTCTCCACCGCGGAGATCCTGCAGCGGCTGCCGAGCTCCGGCGGCGGGCTCAACAGCCGGTTCAACAACAGCGGCAATTTCGGCAACCCGCCGGACGGCGGCGGCGTCGGCGCCGGCGCGGCGGAGGTGGATCTGCGCTATCTCGGCTCCCGCCGGGTGCTCGTGCTGGTCGACGGCCTGCGCTACGTGAACGGCGCCTCCGCCTCGGGCGTGCCGGGATCGACCGATCTCAATTCGATCCCCGAGAGCATGATCGAGCGGATCGAGGTGCTCCAGGACGGCGCCTCGGCCATTTACGGGTCGGACGCGATCGCCGGCGTCATCAACATCATCACCCGCAAGCACCAGCAGGGCCTGATGGCCTCCGCCCAGGCCGGCCTCTACGGCGAGGGCGACGGCTTCACCCAGAATTACCAGCTGAGCTACGGCCTCGGCCGCGAGGATAGCGGCACCAGCATCGTGATCGGCGGCAATTACGTCCAGCAGGACCGGGTGAGCTCGGCCGCCCGCGACATCTCTCTGTTCCCGACGCCCGGCGCCACCGCCTGCGACTCGTCCTGCAGCTCGGGCACGCCGAACGGTCGCTTCATCGTCCTCGACCGCGACCTGACGCTGCGCGCGCCGGTGCTGACCGGAGCGCCGGTGTTCGACCCGACCGGCGTGGGCGGCGATTTCCGCCCCTTCACGACGCCCGACCGGTTCAACTTCGCGCCGTTCAACCTGATCCAGATCCCGGTCGAACGCTACGGCGCCTTCGCGAACCTGACGCAGGAGCTCGGCCCCGACCTCAACTTCATCGTCAAGGGCATCTACAACCGCCGCAAGTCGAAGAACCAGGCGGCGCCGCTGCCCTTGTTCGTCGGCCCCGACGCGGGCAACGGCAACCTGCTCGACACGATCGTGATCGACGCCACCAACCCGTTCAACCCGTTCGGGACGCTGGGCCCGGGCACCTACAACTTCATCGGCCGGCGCTTCGTCGAGAACGGGCCGCGCCGCTACAACCAGACGGTCGATACCTATTACGGCACGGCGACGCTGGACGGCGCGTTCGAGCTGGGCGGGCGCCGATGGTTCTTCGACATCAACGGCGTCTACGGCGAGAACAAGGCGCGCCAGATGGTGCTCGGCAACGTCAATGCCGCCAACCTCGCCCGCGCGCTCGGCCCGGTGGCAAACTGCACCGCGCCCTGCGTGCCGTTCAACCTGTTCGGCGGCGCCGGCTCGATCACCCAGGCGATGATCGACTATGTCGCCTTCACCCAGCGCGACAGCAGCAAGCAGCGGCTGTGGGACGTGACGGCGAACGTCAGCGGCAGCCTGTTCGATCTGCCCGGCGGTCCGCTCGGGATCGCGATCGGCGCCGAGCATCGCGACCAGCGGGGGCGCTTCGATCCCGATCCGGTCGTCGCCGCCGGCCTCGGCTCGGACATTCCGGCGCTGCCGACCCGCGGCGGCTTCAACGTCGACGAGGTCTATGCCGAGGTGAACGCGCCGATCCTCGCCGACCGTCCGTTCTTCGAGCTGCTGGAGGTGAACGGCGCGGTGCGCTATTCCGATTATTCGACCTCCGGCTCCACCGCCACCTTCAAGGGCAGCGTGAACTGGAAGCCGGTCCGCGACCTGCGCCTGCGCGGCTCCTATGCCGAGGGTTTCCGGGCGCCGAGCATCGGCGAATTGTTCGGCACACCCTCGCGCTTCGACCAGGAGGTCGTCGACCCCTGCTCCGCCGTCAACGGCGAGATCCCGGCGGCGGTGCGGCAGAACTGCATCGCGCAAGGGGTGCCGGCAGACGGCAGCTACGTGCAGCTCAACTCGCAAATCTCGGTGATCACCGGCGGCAACGAGAATTTGCTGCCCGAGGAATCGGAAAGCTGGGTGTTCGGTGCCGTCTACAGCCCGGCCTTCATCCCGCGCCTGACCCTCGAGGCCAATTATTTCGACATCGAGGTGAGCGGCGCCATCCAGGCGATCCAGGCGGAGACGCTGCTCGGCCGCTGCACGGGCGCCAACGACGCGCTGAGCTGCGCGGCGATCACCCGCAGCGCATCGGGGCAGATCACCCAGATCCAGGGCGTCCTCCAGAACATCGCCGGGATCGAGACCGAGGGACTGGACGTCACGCTCAACTACCGCCTGCCGGCGGGCAGCGCGGGGACGTTCGGCCTCTATTGGACCAACAGCTTCCTGTTCGACTATACGGTGACGGTGCCGGCGACGAACGGCGTGACCCGCATCAGCCGCGAAGGCACCGAGCAGGGCAGCCCCGACCAGGCCTTTCCGAAGTTCAAGTCGACGGCGGTGCTGGACTGGAGCCTCGGCGATTTCGGAGCCTCGATCACCGGGCGCTACATCAGCGCGGTGCGCGAGACCCAGGCCGACGACAACCGGCTCGGCCGCAGGCTCTACACCGACGTGCAGCTGCGCTGGGACCTCGACGGCTTCAACGGCCGCGAGAACGGCTTCGGCTTCGCGATCGGCGTCAACAACCTGTTCAACACCGATCCGCCCGCCTGCTTCAGCTGCGGCCTCAACAATTTCGATCCGACCACCTACGACGTGCCGGGCGTCTATTATTACGCGCGCGCCACGCTGAGGATGTAGGGTAGACGCGTATTCCGGAGGGGCCGCCGGCTCGGTGACGCCTCCGGAACGAGGCCGGCATGGGCACGTTCTCCTGTCCGACGGGAGAATGCGATGCTGAGCGTTGGCAAGTTGGAAGCGATGACCAGGGCGGGCTTCGCCGCGCGCGGCATCATGTACCTGTTGATCGGCTTCCTCTCGCTCGGCGCGGGGCGGGCGCAGGACGGATCGGGGGCGCTGCGCTATCTCGACAGCGGCCCGGGCGAGATCCTGCTCGCCCTGATGGCGCTGGGCTTCTTCGGCTACGGGCTGTGGCGGCTGTCGGAAGCGGCGGTGGACACGGAAGGCCATGGAGACGGCGCCAAGGGCGCGGCGGTGCGGATCGGCGGCGCGGTGAGCGGCTTCATCCATCTCGGCCTCGGCCTGCTCTCGGCCAAGCTGGCGCTGGGCGGGGGCGGCGGCGGCGGAAGCAGCAGCAGCGAGCAGGGCGCCGAGACCGCGCTCGGGCTGCCCGGCGGCACGTTCCTCCTCACCGCGGCGGCGATCGTGCTGGTGGCGGTCGGCCTGTATCAGCTCGCCAAGGCGTGGAAGGCGGACTTCCTCAAGCATCTCGAGCCGGGCGCGACCCGGCAGGCGTGGGTCGTGTGGATCGGCCGTGCCGGCTATGCGGCGCGCGGCGTGGTGTTCGCGATCATGGGCTGGTTCCTGTGGCAGGCTGCGCGCGAGTCGCAGGCGTCGGAGGCCGGCGACATGGGCGCGGCGCTGACCTCGCTCCCCGGCACGCTGCAGGCGGCGGTCGCCGCGGGGCTGATGCTGTTCGGCCTGTTCAGCCTCGTCGAGGCCCGCTTCCGCCGCATCAACGACCCCAAGGTGGTGGAGCGGCTGAGGCAGAGAGCGCACGCCTAGCGCGGAGCCTCGACGGGCGCGCGGGGCGATGCCATAGCCTGTCCCCATGCAATTGCCGCCGCAGATCGCCGAGGCCTATGCGCTCGTCTCCGCAGGGCGGGCCGGTGAGGCCGTCCTGCTGCTCGGGCGGCTGGCCGCGCAGGGCGACGGGCCGGCGGCGTGGCAGATGGCCGAGTGGCGGCGCGAGGGGCAGTTCGTGCCGCGCGACTTCGCCCTCGCCCGCGACCTCTACCGCCGCGCCGGCGAGGCCGGGCTGATCGAGGCGCGCCGGCGCTACATCGCGATGGCGGCAACCGGCGCAGGCGGCCCGCGGGACTGGGACGAGGCGCTGCGGCAGCTCGCCGAGCTGGCGCGCGTCCTGCCCCTAGCCGTGCGCGAGGCGGCGCTGGTCCGGGCGATGACGCTGACCGCCGAGGGCGATCCGGTGTCGGTGCCGGACGGGGAGGTCTTGTCCGAAGCCCCGTGGGTGACGCGCATTCCCGGGCTCTTCACCGCGGACGAGTGCCGCTATTTGGCCGAGGCGGCCGCGCCGATGTTCGAGCCCGCGATGACGGTGGACGAGCGCACCGGCGCGCATTTCCGCAATCCCGTCCGCACCTCCGATACAGCCGTCTTCCCCTGGGTAGCGGAGAATCCCGCCATCCACGCCCTCAACCGGCGGCTCGCCGCGGCGAGCGGCACGCGGCCCGAACAGGGCGAGCCGCTGCAGGTGCTGCGCTATGCGCCGGGCCAGCAATACCGGCCGCACATCGACGCCATTCCCGGCATGGCCAATCAGCGCATCCTCACCGCTTTGGTCTATCTGAACGACGATTTCGACGGCGGCGAGACGCACTTCCTCGAGGCCGGCCTCACCGTCCGCGCCCGGCGCGGCGATGCGTTGGTCTTCCGGAACGTCGATGCCGAAGGCCAGCCGGACAAGTCCGCCGTCCATGCCGGCCTGCCGGTGAAGCGCGGGGTCAAGCTGCTCGCCAGCCGCTGGATCCGGGCGGGCGCCGCCGAAGCCTGAAGGCCCGCCTCAGTCGAATACGGAGGCGAGGCTCTCGACGCTCGCGCCTTCCTTCACCGTGCGCAGCTCCACATAGAGCGCGGCGAGCATCCCGGCGATGAGCAGGGCGCTGAGCGTGCCGGCCACGGCTTCGAGGAGGGCAAGCGAGAGGAGGTCTTCGAGGGCGCCCATTGCCAGAGCGGCGGCGCCGACGGCGGAGGCGAGGAACCCGTAAGCGAGGATATACAGGATTATGAGGCCGAAGATCCGCCACCGCGAGCCGCTGGTGAGATCGGCGCTGCGCTTCATGCTGTCGATCACCCCGCACCGCTCCTCGACCAGCACCGGCACCGCGACGATGAGCGAGACGTAGAAGATGATGCCCGGCACGATCAGCAGCAGCAGGCCGAGCCCGACGATCAGCCCCGAAAGGATGGTGAGGCCGATCAGCGGCAGGACCAGCTTCAGCGCCGCCACGAAGCTCTCCGCCACGTCGCAGCTGCGCCCGCCGAGATCGCGGATCGCGCAGCGCACGACGGCCGCCTGCAGAAGCGCGCTCGCGATCATCGCGATCACCATCCCGGCAAGGCCGCCGGCGCTCAGGAACCAGAGCGCCGGGCCGTCGTCGACGCCGTCCGTCGAGAGCAGCGCGTACTGGGAGAGGAATGCCGGAACGCCGCCCAGCAGGACGGCGAGCAGCAGGTAGGCGGGGAGCCTGCGGCCGATCGCCTGAAAGCCGCCCGTGATCACCCGCCCGATATCGATCTTCGCGTCCCGTGCCGCCGCGCTCGCCATGTCCACCGCCCCCCTTAGCCAAGCCCAAGTCTTGCATCGCCTTTCCGGCATGTCCAGCGCGCTTGCCGCTGCGAAAGGGGCTTGCACTGGCGCGGCTGCGATGCTGACTTGGGGCCGCGCGGCCCGGCTTCGCGCGGGGCAGGGGGACAGGTGGCAGAGGAGCAGGCGAGCGGCATTGCGGCGAGCGGCGATCCCGCGCGCTTCGCGGAGGCCCACCGCCAGCTCGTCGCCGACGGCGCGATCCAGCTCGACCTGCAGCGCTTCCAGCCGAAGCCGCCGCCCGCCTGGCTGAAGCGGCTGTTCGAGATGCTCGAAGGGACGGGGCCGGTCTTCACGGCCCTGTTCTGGATCCTGCTCGCGATCGGCGTGCTGCTCCTCGTCTATCACCTGCTGCGCTTCCTGGAGGCGAAAGGCGTGTTCGGCGGCCGCGGCGGGGGCGAGGATGACGGGGCGCAGTGGCGTCCGCAGGAAGCGCCGGCCCGCGCGCTGCTCGAGGAGGCGGATCGGCTGGCGGCGGCGGGCCGCTACAGCGAGGCCGCGCACCTCCTCCTCTATCGCAGCATCGAGGATATCGACGACCGCCGGCCCGATCTGGTCCGGCCGGCCCTGACCAGCCGCGACATTGCCGGAGCGCCGGCCCTTCCCGCCGGGCCGCGCGCCGCCTTCTCGCGCATCGTCCTGCTGGTCGAGCGCAGCCTGTTCGGCGGGCGCGCCCTCGACGGCGGCGACTGGGTCGCCTGCCGCGCCGCCTACGAGGCCTTCGCCTTCGCCGACGAATGGGGCGGGCGGTGAGCGCGCCCGCCGAGAGCAGGCTGTTCGACCCGCGGCTGATCGCCGCGATGCTGGTGGCGGGGCTCGTCGCCTTCGGCCTGTTCCTCGTCCTCCTCGCTTATTCCGCCGACTTCAGGAGCGGGCGGGACGGCCGCCCGCATGCCTTGTCGATGTCGGCGGTCGGCTTCCACGGCGTCGTCAAGCTGATCGCCGCCTCCGGCGGCCGCGTCGAGACGATCCGGTCGGCGGCGGACCTGTCCCGGGAGGACCTGGTCGTGGCGACGATCGAGCCCGGCACCTCGGCCGATGCGCTGGAAGACTTCATCGCCGAGCGCGACGAGGGGGCGACCCTGCTCGTCCTCCCGAAATGGGAGGTCGCGCCGCACCCGCTGAAGAAGGGCTGGGTCCACGCGGCGGGGCGCATTCCCCCAAGCCGCTACGCCAGGCTGCTCGAGAAAATGGGCGTCGAGGAAGTCGGCCTTGCCCGGCCGGCGGTGCGGACCGGGCGGGGGCGCGACTGGGCGGAGGGGCTGCGCGCGCCGCTGCCGCTGCCGGTGCAGACGGTGAAGGGCAAGACGCTGCAGCCGGTGCTCGCCACCGACGAGGGCGACATGGTGGTGGCGCAGGTGGGGGAGGGGGCGCTCTACGTGCTTGCCGATCCCGATCTCCTCAACAACAAGGGCATGCGCGACCCGGCGGTGGCGAAGGGCGCGCTCGATCTGCTGACGATGGTCAATTGGGAGGGCGCGGAAAGCGTCTCCTTCGACCTCACCCTGAACGGCTTCGAGAGCCGGCCGAACCTGCTCAAGCTCGCCTTCGAGCCGCCCTTCCTGCCGCTCACGATCGCCATCGTGTTCGCGGCGATGCTCGCGGGCCTCCACGGCGCCAACCGCTTCGGGCCGGAGCGGCGCGAGCCGCGGGCGATCGCCTTCGGCAAGGCCGCCCTGGTGGAAAACAGCGCGGCCCTGTTCCGCGTCGCGCGCCGCGAGCACAGCACCGGCGCCGCCTATGCCGAAGCGATACGCGAGGCGGCGGCGCGCGAATCCGGTGCCCATCTCGCGCTCGCCGAGCGCGATCTCGACGCCTATCTCGACCGGGTCTCGCCGCCGGG
>JBKBVA010000049.1:0-11872 GCA_046289665.1 Allosphingosinicella sp. | reverse complement strand
GGACGGCCTAGAAGTTGCCGCGGATCGCGAAGGTGATGCGGCGATCGTTCATGAAGTAGGAACGCGGCGCCTCCATGCCGGTCGGGGTAAAGACCTGGATCGTCTTCGTGATCTCGTTGAGCAGGTTCACCCCCTGGACGCCGATCTTCAGATTGTCGTTGATCGAATAGAAGATCGAAGCGTCGAGCTGTCCGGTCGCGTCGTTGTAGATCGGGAAATAGGGCCAGATCACGTCGCGTGCGGTCAGCAGGAACTTCGAGCGCCAGCTGTAGGAGCCGCGCATCGAGAGCGGTCCCTTCTCGTAGAACAATGTGAAGTTCGCATTGTGCTTCGACAGCTGCTCGAGCGGCAGGTTGCCTTCTCCGGTCTCCGGCGCGTTCGGCGTGGAGAGCAAGGCGTTCGGGACGCCCTTGCTCTTCACATAGGTGTAGTTCGCGTTGACACCCAGGCCGCTGAGCAGCCCCGGCAGGAACTCGAACGTGTCCTGATAGGCGACTTCGAAGCCCTTGATCTCGCCATTCTCCTCGAAGTTGGCGGGGCCGCGGATGAAGACCGGGAAGGTGACGCCGTTGTTGGTGACGTCGGTCGTGCTGACGCCGTTATAGAAGAACCCTTTGATGTCCTTGTAGAAGGCGTTGAAGGTCAGCGATCCGACCGTGTCGAAATACCATTCGACACCGGCATCCAGGGTCCAGGCCGTCACCGGCTTGATGTACGGGTTGCCCGATTCCGCCTCGAAGCGGAAGCCCGCGCCCGAGCCGGTGGTCGGCCCGATGTTGAGGAAGTTGCGGGTGTAGCCGATGTCCGGCCGCGCCATCACCTTGGATGCCGCAAGACGCACGATCACGTCCTGGCCGACGCCGATCTTCATGTTGAAGCTGGGCAGCCAGTGGCCGAACTTGTGGACCGCGGTCGACGGGAAGCTCGCGCCGTTGGCGAACAGCTGCGCCTGGGCATAGGCTTCGGGACCGATGTTGCAGATCGCCGGCAATTGCGGCGGAGGCGTGCCCGGAGGCGCGTTCGCCGGAGGCGAGCGCGGATCGCAATGGCCGTCGCCGTCGGTCCCCTCGTCGGGTCCGTCCGGCGCCGTATAGGGCTCGCCGCCGCCGATCGACGTCGGCTGGGGCAGCGAGATCGAGCCGAACGAGCGCGCGTCGGTGTGGACGTAGCGAATGCCGATATTGCCGTCGATGCGGACGTTACCGAACACCGGCTCGTCGTGGCCGAAGCTCAGCATCGCATAGCCGGCCTTGGTCGCCTCGGAGACGGTCTGGATCTCGCCCGGAAGGAAGGGCGAGTTGCCGACCACGCCGGGGCGCGCCGCGAGCGGAACCCAGCCGCTGCCGCCGCCGGTAGGAGTCTCGGTCGCGCCGCGGTCCGCATTCCACTGCTGATTGATCGCGCGGAAAGCCTGGCTGGCCGCGTCGTAATTGGCGATGAGGTCCGCGCCGTAGAACCAGCTCGACGGCGGCGGGCTGGCCTGGCCGCGGAAGAAGTTGTTGAACTGGTGCTGCTCGATCGGCTGAAGCGGCGCCTCGTCGAAATGCACGGCGCCGGTGTTGCCGGCCCAGACCTCGCTGAGCACGCCCCAATTGTAGGTCGAACTGCGCACCGTCTGGTCGCGGTCGGCATAGCGGGCGCCGAACTTGATCCGGCGCAGGCCCGGAATGTCGTCCTCGAAGTCGTAGGCGACGTCGCCCTTGAAGGCCCATTCGGTGCCCTCGCTGTCCTCGATATGGTCCATGGCGCTGCGCCAGAAATAGTTCGCCGGGTCGCCGAAATACTGGGCGTCGGTCTGCGGGCCGAGGCGCGTATTGGGCGAGGCCCAGGTCGCCTCCAGGTTCTGCGGCTTGTGCAGCACGGCCTGCGGCACGTCGCCGGTCAGGTCGAGCTCGGCGTCGGCGAAGATCGCGCCGACCACCTGGAAGTCGAGATTCTCGGTGGTGGCGGAAACGTGCTGCGCGTCGAGATTGACGGCGATGCGATCGTTCACGTCCCATTTGAAGTTGAGGCCGTAGTCGGACGTGCTCGTGTCCTGGAGCACTTCGCGGCGGGCATTGTTGTACTGCGCGCCGCCGGTCGGGATGCGCGCATCCGCGCTGCCCGAATCCGAGGAACGCCAGCCATTGCCCGGGAAGGTGATGTAGCCGGACTCGAACACGCCGTCTTCGTTGTAGACGTAGTCGGTATAGGCGCCGTCGGCGCAGGTCTGCGCGTTCTGGCCGGCGCAGCCGACCGGGAAAGTGTTGTACTCGGAAAGGTCGCCGGCGGTCTCGAAGGTCCGCTCACCCCAGCGCTGACGCGCGTCGGAGCGGAGGAACTGGGCGGTGAGCAGCATCGAACGGTCGAGGCTTTCCCACTGCGCCGCAGCGGCATAGCCCGCCCGTTCGCGGTCGAAATTCTGGGTGCGGAAGGTCGCGCCGATCGGCGCATAGGCGACGCAGCGCACGCCCGACTCGGTGGTCGGCCCGTCGCCCGGATCCGGGATCGCGCAGGTCTCGTCGCCCGGCAGCCTGTTGCGGCGGACCGGCGTCGGCGGGTCCGAGAAGGCGAGAGTCACGATGGACGCGTCGCGGGTCTGGAAGTTGGTGACCTGCATGCCGTCGGCGCGGCTCTTCACCTGCGAATAGGCGAAGCTGCCGAGCAGGCCGATCGTGCCGATGTCGGTGTCCCAGGTATTGCTCAGCAGGAGCGACGCGGTCGGCGTCACCTTCTTGGCGAAGTCGGAATAATTCGCCTCGAGCGAGAAGCCGAGATGCGGCCCGCGATTGTCGAACGGCACGCGCGTGTTGAGGTTGACCGTGCCGGCGAGGCCGCCCTCGATCATCTCGGCGGTGACGTTCTTGTAGACCTCGACGGAGCCGAGCAGTTCGGCCGGCACGTCGGCGAAACCGAGCTGGCGGCCGGCATTGGCCGAGAAAGTGTCGCGGCCGTTGAATTCGGAGCGCACGAAGTTGAGGCCGCGGACGACCACGCCCGAACCCTCGACCGAGAAGTGGTCCGGATCGTTCGAGCCGGCGAAGCGGTTGATGGCGACGCCGGGGACGCGCTGCAGCGCTTCGGTGACGGAGCGATCGGGGAGAGCGCCGATATCCTCGGCGGTGATCGCGTCGACGACGGTGTCGGCGTTGCGCTTGATGTTCTGCGAATTGGCGAGGCTCTGGCGGATGCCGGTGACGATGATCTCGCTGTCGCCCGGCGGCGGCGACTGCTCCTCGATGGCGGTCGAATCGGCGACCCGCGTCTCCGGCGCCGCGGCGTCGTTCGCGCTGCCCTGGGTGGCCCCGGCCGTGTCCTCGAGATCCTCGGGAGGCGTGGTCTGCGCAAACGCCGGGGTCGCGGCCGCGAAGGCACAGAAAGCGAGCACGGAAGCGCCCGAGCGAAGCAGCGTGCCGAGATCGGCCTGCTCACGCGAACGGAACGCCCTGGCGGCGAATGAAGCCATGAAATCCTCCCCGTCTTATGGTAGCGCTAACACAGTCGCGCACCTTTTTCTGACCCGATGCATAATGCGGGCGTCTCTGGCGAGCAAGCGCCAAGCCGCGCGCGACGCGCGGCACTGACACAAAAGTGCAAACTGTGTCGGCAGCGCAACAGGGCACATGCCGCCTAAGTCCTTGATTACACAGAATGATCGACATGCCGCGCCTCCGGGGCGCTCCCGGCCGGGCTTCGTTTGACCGATCGTCCGGAGCGGATGTATCAAGGCCGGCGCTGCCCCTCGGGAAGAAAATGCCAATGGCCGACCCGGAAAATGTGAGCGTAATCATTGTCGGCGGCGGCACCGCCGGCTGGATGACGGCCGCGGCCCTGGCCAGGCTCCTTCCGGAGCGCTGCACCGTCCGGCTGGTCGAATCGGAAGCGATCGGGATCGTCGGCGTCGGCGAGGCCACCCTCCCCCACATCCGCGCCTTCAACGAGCGGCTCGGGATCGACGAGGCGGACTTCATGTCCACCACCCGCGCCACCTTCAAGCTCGGCATCGAATTCCGCGACTGGGGCCGGATCGGCGACAGCTACATCCATCCGTTCGGCACGTTCGGCCGCGGGCTCGATGACGTGGCCTTCCACCATTATTGGGCGCGGATGCGGGCGGAAGGCGCCGGCCTCCCGGACCTCGACCATTTCTCGATGGGCTGCGCGATGGCACGGATGAACCGGTTCCAGCTGCCGGCCGCCGACTGGCGCTCGCTCGCCTCCACCTTCGGCTATGCCTATCAGTTCGACGCCACCTTGTTCGCGCCCTATCTGCGCCGGCTTGCCGAAGGGCTGGGCGCGGTGCGCACCGAGGGGAAGGTCGTCGCCGTGGACCGCGACGGCGAGAGCGGCGACATACGCGCGCTGACGCTGGAGAGCGGCGAGAGGGTCGAGGGCGATCTGTTCGTCGACTGCTCCGGCTTCGTCTCGCTGCTGCTCGGCAAGGCGATGGAGGAGCCGTTCCAGGACTGGTCGCACTGGCTCCCCGCCGACCGCGCCGTCGCCATGCCGTGCCGCACCGAGACGGCGGTCACCCCCTATACCAGCGCGATCGCCATGCCCGGCGGCTGGCGCTGGCGCATCCCGCTCCAGCACCGAACCGGCAACGGCTACGTCTATTCGAGCGCCTTCCTGGGCGACGACGAGGCGGCGGCGGCGCTGGTCGGGGCAGTGGAGGGGGAGCCGATCGCCGATCCGCGCGTGCTGCGCTTCAAGGCCGGCCGGCGGGAGCGGAGCTGGGTCGGCAATTGCGTCGCCGTCGGGCTCGCCAGCGGGTTCCTGGAGCCGCTCGAATCGACCAGCATCTATCTCATCCAGGCGGCGATCACGTCGCTGATCGAGCTGTTTCCGGAGCGGAAGATCTCGCCGGTCGACCGGAACGAGTTCAACCGGCTGATCGACCTCGAATATGACCGGATCCGCGACTTCCTGATCCTCCATTATCACGCCACCCGCCGCTCCGACACGCCGTTCTGGGACTATGTCCGCACGATGGCGGTGCCCGACACGCTGGCGGAGAAGATCGAGCTGTTCCGCCGCCGCGGCCGGGTGGTGAAGTATCGCGAGGGCGTGTTCCTCGATGCGAGCTGGATCGCCGTCTATGTCGGCCAGGGGATCGTGCCCGAAGGCTGGGACCCGCGCGCCGACCTGCCGCCGTCCGAGGCGGTGCTGCGCGAGATGGAGGCGGTGCAGGCGGACATACGCGCCGCCGCCGCGGCGATGCCGGACCACCGCGCCCATATCGACCGCTACTGCCCGATGGCCGCGGCCGCCTGAATGGGGCCCAAGGCGATCAGCCGGATCGTGATCGCGGGCGGCGGCATCGTCGGCTGGTCGGCGGCGGCGGCGCTGAAGCGGCGGCTGCCCGCGCTGGAGGTGACCCTCCTCGCCGTCCCGCCCCCGCCGGACGCGCTGGCCGAGCGGATCTCCAGCACCCTCCCCTCCATCTCCGGCTTCCACGGCGACATCGGCCTCGGCGAGGCCGACACGGTGGTGCGCGCCGGGAGCGGCTTCCGGATCGGCACGCGGTTCGACGGCTGGACCGGAGAGGGATCCTCCTACGTCCACGCTTATGGCCCCTACGGCCAGCCGTTCGGCACCACTTCCTTCCACCATCACTGGCTGCGCGCGCGGCGGGACGGGCTGGAGGCGCCGTTCGACGCTTTCTCCCCCGCCGCCGCGATCGGCCGCGCCGGCCGCTTCGTGCATCCGGGCAGCGACCCCGCCTCGCCGCTCGCCGGCGTCGAATACGGGCTCCAGCTCGCCCTGCTCCGCTACCACCAGCTGCTGCGCGCCTATGGCCGGCACCTCGGCGTCGCGGAGCGGCCGGGCGCCGTCGCCGGGGTGCGGCTGCGCAGCGAAGACGGCTTCGTCGAGGCGCTGGCGCTCGACGACGGCAGCGAGATCGGCGGCGACCTCTTCATCGACTGCACCGGTCCAGCCGCGGCGGTCCGCTCCGCCCTCGACACGCGGTTCGAATCGTGGCGCCGCTGGCTTCCCTGCGACCGCATCCGCTTCGCCGAAGCCCCGCCGCCGGGCGAGCTGCCGGTGCTCGACCGGGTCGCGGCCCATGGGGCCGGCTGGGGCTGGCAGGCGCCTTCCCCCGCCCGCACCTCCCACGGCCTCGTCTGGGCGTCCGGCGCGCTCGACGAGGAGGCGGCGCGGCGCATGCTTCCCGGCGACGACGCGCCCGTCGCGCTGGCCGCCGGCCGCCTCGCCGAGCCGTGGCTGCGCAACTGCGTCGCCGTGGGCGATGCGGCGGTGGCGGTGGAGCCGCTCGAATGGACGAACCTCCACCTCGCCCACAGCGCCATAGACCGCATCTCCTCGATGTTGCCGGACCGGGACTGCGCGCCGATCGAGCTCGCCGAATATAACCGCCAGGCCGCCGCCGAGGCCGACCGGGTCCGCGACTTCCTGATCCTCCACTACCGCGCCGCCAGGCGCCCGGAGCCCTTCTGGCGCGACGCGGCGGCCGTGGAGCCGCCCGGCTCGCTCGCCCGTACCCTCGCTTTGTTCGAGGAGCGGGGCCGCCTGCCCTTCCACGAGGAGGAGACCTTTTCGCGGGAGAGCTGGCTTGCGGTCCTGCTCGGGCAGGGCATAGTCCCGAGGCGCATCGATCCGCTGACCGATTCGGTCGCTCCGGCGGCGGTGGAGGAGAGGATGGCGCGGATGCGCGCCGCCATCGCTGCCCTTCCGGCCACGCTTCCCACGCATTCCGACTACATCCGCCACCTTTCGACACGGACCCAGAGATGACCGCCCCACCGATCAAGCATGTCGTCATCGTCGGCGGAGGCACCGCCGGCTGGATGGCCGGCGCCGCTTTCTCCCGCTTTCTCAACAACGGCTACACCAGGATCACGCTCATCGAATCCGACGAGATCGGGACGGTCGGCGTCGGCGAGGCGACGATCCCGACGATCCAGACCTTCAACGGCATGCTCGGCATCAACGAGAACGACTTCATCCGCGCCACGCAGGGCACGTTCAAGCTGGGCATCGAATTCGTCGACTGGGGAGGCCTGGGCGAGCGCTACTTCCACCCGTTCGGCAAATACGGGCACGAGATACACGGCGTCCATTTCCACCAGCTCTACCTGCGCGAGAGCAGCCGCCGGCAGATGCCCGACATCTCGGCCTTCTCGATGTGCTCGGTGGCCGCGGGCCTCGGCCGGTTCGGGCGGCCGGGCGGCCAGGCGACCTCGCCGGTGGCCGAGATCGCCTACGCCTTCCACTTCGACGCCGGCCTCTACGCCCGCTTCCTGCGCGCTTATGCCGAACCGCTCGGCGTGAAGCGGATCGAAGGCAAGATCGTCGACGTGAAGTTGCGGGGCGAGGACGGCTTCGTCGAATCGGTGACCCTGAACGACGGCCAGACGATCGCGGGAGACCTGTTCATCGACTGCTCGGGCTTTCGCGGGCTTCTGATCGAGGACGCGCTCGAGACCGGCTACGAGGACTGGACGCACTGGCTGCCCTGCGACCGGGCGATGGCGGTGCCGAGCGCCAATGTCGGCCCGCCCGATCCGTTCACCCGCTCCACCGCCCGCAGCGCCGGCTGGCAATGGCGCATCCCGCTCCAGCACCGCACCGGCAACGGCCTCGTCTATTCGAGCGAATTCCTCTCCGACGAGGAGGCCGAGCGCATCCTCCTCGCCAACCTGGAAGGCGCGCCGCTGGCACAGCCGCGGCGCCTCGCCTTCACCACCGGACGGCGGCGCAAGGCGTGGAACAAGAACGTCGTCTCGATCGGCCTGTCGAGCGGCTTCATCGAGCCGCTCGAATCGACCAGCATCCACCTCATCCAGACCGGCATTGCGCGGCTCCTCGCCCTGTTCCCCGACAGCAGCTTCGATCCGCTCGAGCGCGACGAATATAATCGCGTCCTCCAGGCCCAGTTCGAGGACATACGCGACTTCATCATCCTCCATTATCACGCCACGAACCGCACCGATTCGGAGTTCTGGAAGCGCTGCCGCACCATGTCCGTGCCGGAGACGCTGCAGCGCAAGATGGAGCTGTTCCGCGCCAAGGGCCGCAGCTTCCGCGAAGGCGTCGAGCTGTTCGATGTCACTTCCTGGGTCGCGGTGATGCTCGGCCAGAACGTGATCCCGCGCGGCTACGATCCGATCGCCGACGCGCTCGACGAGAACCGCATCGCCCAGGCGCTGGAGCAGATGCGCGCCGGCTACCTCGAGGCCGCGAACGGGCTCCCGACCCACGGCGAGTTCATCGCCCGCACCTGCGCCGCGCCGCCGCCCGCGCCGATGCCCGCCAGGCCGGTGGGTGCGGCATGAGGGACGACCGTATCCGCAAGATTGTCATCGTCGGCGGCGGCACCGCCGGCTGGATGACCGCCGCCGCCCTGGCCAAGATCCTCGGCGACATGGCCGACCTTCTGGTCGAACTGGTCGAATCGGACGAAATTGGCACCGTCGGCGTCGGCGAAGCGACGATTCCGCAGATCCTGTTGTTCAACGGCATGCTCGGCCTCGACGAGGATGATTTCGTCCGCGCGACCAACGCCACCTACAAGCTCGGCATCGAGTTTCGCGACTGGACGCGGATCGGCCATCGCTACGTTCACCCCTTCGGCTTCTACGGCCTCAACATGAAGGGCATCGAGTTCCACCACCATTGGCTGAAGGGCCGCGCCCTCGGCGACGGGACCGAGCTGGACGACTATTCCCTCGCCGCCGTCGCCGGGCGCCAGGGCCGCTTCATGCGGCCGCGTCCCGACCAGCCCAATTCGCCGCTGTCCAAATTCTCCTACGCCTTCCAGTTCGACGCCAGCCTCTATGCGCGGTACCTGCGCGCCTATTCGGAAGCGCGCGGCGTGGTGCGCACCGAAGGCCGCATCGTCGAGGTGGTGCAGAACGGCGAGAGCGGCTTCGTCGAGGCCGTCCGGCTCGACAGCGGCGCCCTCGTCGAGGGCGAGCTGTTCATCGACTGCTCGGGCTTTCGCGGGCTGCTCATCGAGCAGACGCTCGGTGCCGGCTTCGAGGACTGGACCAAGTGGCTCCCCTGCGACCGCGCGCTCGCCGTTCCGTGCGAGAATGGCGGCGACCGCAACCCGCTCACCCGCTCCACCGCCCGCGCGGCCGGCTGGCAGTGGCGCATCCCGCTCCAGCACCGCATCGGCAACGGCTACGTCTATTCCAGCGCCCACATTTCCGACGACGAGGCCGCCGCGACTTTGCTCGCCAACCTCGACGGCGCGCCGCTCGCCGACCCCCGCCCGCTGCGCTTCACCGCCGGGCACCGCAAGAAGGTGTGGGTGAAGAACGTCGTCGCCCTCGGCCTCGCCTCGGGCTTTCTCGAGCCGCTCGAATCGACCAGCATCCACCTCGTCCAGTCCGGCATCGCGCGGCTGATGTCGCTTTTCCCCACGCGCCGCTTCGACGCCGCCGAGATCGACCGCTTCAACGCGATGACGGCGCGCGAGTATCTCGACATCCGCGACTTCCTCGTCCTCCATTACAAGGCGACCGAGCGGGACGACACGCCGTTCTGGGACTATTGCCGCACCCTCCCCCCGCCCGCGGGTCTCGCCGAGAAGCTGGAGATGTTCCGGCTGAACGGCCGCATCTTCCGCGAGCATGAGGAATTGTTCACCGAGACGAGCTGGCTTTCCGTGATGGTCGGCCAGGGCGTCGAGCCGGGCGGCTACCACCCGGCGGCCGACCTGCTCCCGGACGAGGAGACGCTGGCGCGTCTCGCTCACGTCCGCGAGGTGATCGCCAACGCGGCGAACGTGATGCCGACGCAGATGGAGTTCCTCCGCCAGCAGGGCAGCGCAAGCGGCGGCGCCGCCCGCGCCGCCTCTTGAACATTCTTCCCCAGCCCGCGCCGGTCGCCGAGTACCGGAACGTCGACCGCGCGGCGTTCGAGAAGGAGATTCGCCGGGCCGGCCAGCCGGCGGTCTTGCGCGGCCTGGGTGACGGCTGGGCGTCGGTCCGCGCCGCCCGCGACTCGGATCGGGCGATCGTCGATTACGTGAAGCGCCTGCGCCGCGACGTGCCGGTGCGGGTGATCGTGGCGCCGCCGGAGGCGAAGGGCCGCTTCTTCTACAACGAAGACGTGAGCGGGATGAACTTCACCGAGGGCCGTTCGCCCCTCGACCCGTTCCTCGACCGCCTGCTGCGCGACGCCGGCAATCCCGAAGCCTATGCGGTGGCGGTGCAGTCGGTGCCGGTGCCGGACCTGCTCCCCGGCTTCGAGGCGGAAAATGCGACCGACCTGGTGCCCGAGGGCGTCGCACCGCGGATCTGGATGGGCAATGCGCTGCGCGTCGCGCCGCATTACGATCTGATGGAGAATATCGGCGTCGTCGTCGCCGGACGCCGCCGCTTCACATTGTTCCCGCCCGAGCAGATCGCCAATCTCTATCCCGGGCCGTTCGAATATACGCCCGCGGGGACGCCGGTCAGCATGGTCGAACTCGCCGCGCCGGACCTCGATCTCTACCCCCGCTTCGCCGACGCGCTCGCCGCGGCGCAGGTGGCGGAGCTGGCGCCGGGCGACGCGATCTACATCCCCTTCCACTGGTGGCACGGCGTCGATTCGCTGGCGGCCGTCAACATCTTCGTCAATTACTGGTGGAACGAGGCCCCCCGCGACGCCGGCAATCCCTATGATGCGCTGATCCACGCCTTGTTCGCGCTGCGCACCCTGCCGCCGGACCAGCGCGCCGCCTGGCGGGCGGTGTTCGACCATTATGTCTTCCAGACCGGCGGCGATCCCGCCGCCCACCTTCCGCCCGCCGCCCGCGGCGTGATGGGGCCGGTGACGCCGCAGCTGCTGCAGCGGATGCGCGCGACGCTGAAACAGATACTCGCCAAGCTTTAGGAGAGACCAACATGCGCCTTCCGATCGCCCTCACCGCGCTCCTCGCCGGCTGCGCGGCGCCGCTCGCCGAAGGCCCCGCGCCGCAGCCCGGAACCGCCGCCTTCGACTGGTTCCACTATGAAGGCGCCGACCCGATCGACGCGCTCCCCGCCGGCCCCGGCACCTACCGCAACCCGATCCTGCGCGGCTTCTACCCCGATCCGAGCATCACCCGGGCAGGCGACGATTATTATCTCGTCACCTCGACCTTCTCCTATTTCCCCGGCCTCCCGGTCTTCCACAGCAGGGATCTCGTCAACTGGACGCAGATCGGCAACGCCATCGACCGGCCGGACCAGCTCGATTTCGGCAAGCTCGGCCTGTCGCGCGGCGTCTTCGCGCCGGCGATCGAGCATAAGGACGGGCTGTTCTACATCCTCAACACCTGCGTCGATTGCCGCGACAATTTCGTGATCACCGCCACCGATCCGGCCGGCCCGTGGTCAGATCCGGTCTGGCTCCCCGACCTCGCTGGAGGCATCGACCCGTCCCTCTTCTTCGACGAGGACGGCTCCGCCTGGCTGCTCAACAACGGCCCGCCGGTGGGCGAGCCGCTCTACGAAGGTCATCGGGCGATCTGGATCCAGGCCTTCGATCCCAAGGCGCTGAAGACCTTCGGCCCGCGCACGATGCTGGTGAACGGCGGCGTCGACATCTCGACCAAGCCGATCTGGATCGAGGGCCCGCACATCATCCGCAAGAACGGCTGGTACTATCTGATCGCGGCGGAAGGCGGGACGGCGGAAGGCCATTCGCAGGTCGTGTTGCGCTCGAAGAGCGTCACCGGCCCCTACGAGCCCTTCGCCGGCAACCCGATCCTCACCCAGCGCGACCTGCCGCGCGACCGCGTCAACCCGATCACGTCGGCCGGCCACGCCGATTTCGTCCAGCTCCCCTCGGGCGACTGGTGGGCGACCTTCCTCGCGGTCCGGCCCTATGAGGGCGACTTCTACAATACCGGCCGCGAGACCTTCCTGATGCCGGTCGACTGGAGCGGCGAATGGCC
>JBKBVA010000048.1:0-12020 GCA_046289665.1 Allosphingosinicella sp. | reverse complement strand
CTCGCGCGCGCCGCCGTACCGGGATCCGCGTCGACCGCGCCGCAGCGCGTCGCCTCGCTCAACCTGTGCACCGACGAATTGCTCCTGCTCCTCGCCGCGCCGGGGCAGATCGCCTCGGTCACCCACCTCTCGCAGAGCGCGGCCGAGACCCCGCTCTGGCAGACGGCGCGGCGCTACCCGAAGAACGACAGCAGCCTCGTCGCGGTCGCGCCGCTTCGCCCCGATCTGGTGCTGACCATGGGCGGCGGCGCACGCGACCGGGTGCGGATCGCGAAGCGGCTGGGGATTCCGACGCTCGACCTCCCCTTCCCGCAGACCGTCGCCGACATCGAGGCGGGGGTGCGCTCGGTCGCGGCGGCGTTGGGGCGCAAGGAAGCGGCGGCCCCGATCCTCGCGCGGATCGCAGCGCTGAAGCGGACCGCTCCGCGCCGCGGTGCCGATGCTTTGTGGCTGGGCGGCGGCGGGCGCACTCTGGGGGCGCAGAGCCTCGGGGCCGAGTGGATGCGGCTGGCGGGACTGAAGCAGAGAGGGATCGCCGGCGACCGGGTGAGCCTGGAGAGCCTTCTCGTCTCGCCGCCCGCAGTGCTGCTCAGGAGCGACTATCGCGCCGGCCAATATTCCGGCGAGCAGCGCTGGCTGTCCCACCCGCTGGCGAAGAACGTGCGGGCCGGGCGCACGTTGCGAACCGACGGACGGCTGTGGACCTGCATGGGCCCGCTGATGGCCGGCGAAGTCGCGCGGCTGCGCCGGGAGATGGGGCGGTGAGCCGCGCCGTCGCCGCCGCGCTGGGCCTCGCATTGCTCGCTCTGTTCGCGCTCTCGCTGGCGGTGCCGTGGGGGCCGCTCGGCGCCCTCCTCGCCCAGCAGCCGGATCTGGGGCTCGCCGTGCTGCAGGAATTGCGCCTGCCCCGGACCCTGCTCGCTCTCGTCTACGGCGCGACCCTCGGCGCGGCGGGCGCGGCGATCCAGGCCCTGTTCGCCAACCCCCTCGCCTCGCCGGACCTGACCGGCACGACCAGCGGCGCGGCGCTCGGCGCCGTGGTGACGGCCTATCTCTTCGGCTTCTCCGCCCCGATCACCCTCTCGCTCGGCGCGGTGGCCGGCGCGCTGGGCGCGCTCGGGCTGCTGCTCGCGCTCGCCGGACCGAAGGCGGAGACGGCGACCCTGCTCCTGTGCGGCCTCGCGATCAGCGCGCTGGCGGGGGCGCTCACCACGCTCGCTTTGGCCCTCGCCCCCTCCCCCTTCGCCTTTTACGACGCCTATGACTGGCTGATGGGGTCGCTGGTCGACCGCAGCCTGGCGCAGGCGGCCTTCGCCGGCCTTCCCGCCCTCATCGTCGTCGCCTTGCTGCTGCGGCTGCGCGTGCCGCTCGACGCGCTGACCTTGGGCGAGGCGGTCGCCCAGTCGCTGGGCCACGACATGGGGCGCCTCCGGCTCCAGGTGATCTGCCTCACCGCGCTCGGCGTCGGCGCCTGCGTCGCCATTTGCGGCGCGATCGGCTTCATCGGCCTCGTCGCGCCGATCTTCGCGCGGCGGCTGACCGGCGGCCATCCCGGCCGCGCGATCCTCGCGGCCGCCCTGATCGGCGCCATCCTCCTCCTCGCCGCCGACCTCGTCGTGCGCACCGCCCCGCTCGGCCGGACGCTACCGATCGGCGTGGTGACGGCCCTGCTCGGCGCGCCCTTCTTCCTGTGGATGGTGGCGCATATGCGCTGGAGGCTCGCGCGATGACGCCGCTGCTCGACGCCGCCGGCCTCGCCATTTCCGGCAGGCTCGCCCCCACCGGCTTCGCGATGGGCGAGCAACTGGTCTGCCTCGTCGGCCCCAACGGCAGCGGCAAGACCAGCCTGCTCCACGCTCTTGCCGGCATCGGCCACCCGCAGGGCAGCGTGCGCATCGACGGCGTGGATCCGAAGGGGCTACCGCCCGAGCAGCGCAGCCGCCTCCTCGCCTTCGCGCCGGCCTCGCGCGACATCGCCTGGCCGGTCTCGGCGCGCGACCTGATCGGCCTCGGCCTCCCCGCCTCGGCGGACCGAAGCGGGATCGAGGCCGCGGTGGAGGCGCTGGAGCTCGCACCGTTCCTCGACCGCCGCGTCGACCGGCTCTCGACCGGGGAGCGCAGCCGTATCCTCCTCGCCCGCGCTTTGGCGGCGCGGCCGCGGCTGCTGCTGCTCGACGAGCCGGTGGCGAACCTCGACCCTTATTGGCAGCTCAGGCTGATGGAGATACTCGGCGGCCTCGCCCACGGCTGCGGCGTGCTGGCCGCGGTCCACGACCTCGACCTCGCCGCCCGCTTCGCGGACCGCCTGGTGCTGATGGAAGATGGCCGCATCGCCGCAGACGGCGCGCCCGAGGCCGTGCTCTCCGGGCCGCTGGTGCGCCGGGTGTTCGGGATCGCGCGGTCGCCCGAAGGCTGGCGCGCCGTCAGTCCTTCGGCGGGTCCGCGATCATCGCGGTGAAGCCGGTTTCGGCGACGAGCTTGCCGTCGACGAAGGTCTTGCCCGCGAACTTGCAGACGCTGCCCCGGTCCTGGACGAGCTGGACCTCGATGCGCAGCAGCACGCCGGGCTCGACCGGCTTGCGGAACTTCGCCCCGTCGATCGCCATGAAATAGACGAGCTTGCCCGAATTGGCGACGCCGAGCGATTCGACGGCGAGAATGCCGGAGGCCTGCGCCATCGCCTCGACGAGCAGCACCCCCGGCATGATCGGCCGGGTCGGGAAATGGCCCTGGAAGAAGGGCTCGTTGATCGTCACCGCCTTGATCGCGACGATCCGCTCGTGCGGAACCAGCTCCTCGACCCGGTCGATGAGGAGCATCGGATAGCGGTGCGGCAGCGCCGCCATCACCCGCCGGATATCCAGCGGGCCGAGGACGGCGCTGCCCGTTTCGGAGCTCACCGGCCCTGGGGCTGGGGCTGCGCAGGCTGCGCCGGCTGCGGCAGCGGAGTGATGCTGACGCTCGGGAGCTGCTGGTTGAGCGCGGTCAGCGCTTCGTTGGTGACGTCGACCGCCGGGGCACTGGCCCAGGTGCCGCCCTTGCCGAGCACGACGCTGGCGTTGCGGCTCGCGCGGATCTGCTCGAGGATGAGGCGCAGCCGGTCGGTGATCTGCTGGTTGACGTGGGCGCTGGTCGATTCGATCTGCTGGCCGCGGCCCTGCAGCTCCTGCGCGGCGGCGGTGCGCTGGTTCTCGAACGTCTGGATGCGCTGCTGGAGCGCGGCGTCGGGCTGCTTGCCGTTCAGCGCGTTGACCGCAGTCTCGAGCGGCTGGCCCTGCGCCTGGAGCTGCTGCGCGAGCTGCTGCTGGCGCTGCTGGAGCTGGGTCGCCTGCGTCTGGATCTGCTGCTGCGCCGCGCGGCAGGCGGTGCACTCCGTCGACACCCGGCCGATGTCGACGACGAGGATCGGCGACGCGTTGCGCTGCGCGGAGGCCGTACCCGGCACGGTGAGCGAGAACGCCGCAATCGCGGCGCCGAAAACGAATTTGTTCATTAGAATGCGGTCCCTACATTGAAGGTGAAGAGCTTGGTGTCGTCACCTTCGGCCTTGATAAGCGCTTTAGCTATATCGATCCTGAACGGGCCGAAGGGCGAGTTCCAGTTGACCCCGAAGCCGACCGATACGCGCGGCTTCGGCGTGTCGCCGAGGAAGCGCTCGAGGAAGGGCGGCTGCCCGGGCACCAAATTGCCGGTGCCGGTCGGGCAGGCGGTGGCGCCTTCGGGCAGCGGCGTCGAGTTGCCGTTGGCGTCGACGCAGCGCGCCTTGGTCAGCGGATCGTTCGGGAGGATGGACGTCGTCTGCGGGTCGCGCAGGCCGAACAGGGCACCGACGTCGACGAAGAAGGACGGACGAAGCCCGAGCTCGCGCAAGCCCGCGCTCAGCGGCACTTCGAGCTCGGCGCGCGCCAGATAATAAGCCCGGCCGCCGAGCGCGTCCTCGCTGATCAGGCCCTCGCGGGTCAGATCGAGCTCGCCGTCGACGAAGCGGCGGCGCTGCACCCGCGGACCGACGCCGCGAATGTCGAAGCCGCGAATCTGCGGCTCGCCGAGGAAGAAGCGGTCGATGAGGCGGACCGGATCGGCATCGGGACGCGGCGCGTCCTCGAAGCTGTGGATGTAGCCGCCCTCGGCCGACGTCGAGAAGACGAAGTTGCCGAACACCCGCCAGAACTTCGCGGCGCTGGCGCGGGTGCGCAAATATTTCACGCTGCCGCCGAGGCCCGCGAAATCCTGGTTGAGGAGGAGGCGCTGGCCGCGGGTCGGACGAAGCCGGTTGTCGGTCGAATCGTAGACCAGCGAATAGCCGATCGACGAGGTCGTGCGCTCGCCGATCGCGTCGCACAGGTAGCGGCCGGCGCGGAGCGGATCGCAGGTCGCCGGGAGCGGCCCGGCGCCGTCCGGATCGCTGAAGAACAAATTCTCGTCGAGCGTCACTTCGTCGATGTTGAGGCCGTAGCGGCCGGCGAAGGACAGGTATTCGGTGAGCGGCACGCCGGTGCGCAGCTGCATGCCGGTCGTGGTCTGTTCGTAGGTCGTGTTGCGCTCGTTGCCGCCGACGAAGTTGAAGCTGCGATAGTCGCGGCGGTAGAGGTCGAACCCCAGAGCGATGTTCTTGTCGAACACGTAGGGCTCGGTGAAGCCGAGCTCGATCGACTTCGAATAGCTCGAATAGTTCACGCCGGCGCGCAGCGTCTGGCCCTTGCCCATGAAGTTGCGCTGCTCGATCGACAGGTTGACGAGGAAGCGCTCGAGGCTGGAGAAGCCCGCCGAGACCTGGAGCTGGCCGGTCGCCTTTTCCTCGACGCCGACGCCGAGGATGACCCGGTCGGGCGTCGAGCCCTGGGTCTGCTCGATCTCCAGATTTTCCTGGAAATAGCCGAGCGACTGGATGCGGTCGCGCGAACGCTTGACGCGCACGCTGTTGAACGGATCGCCCTCGGCGAGGCGGAATTCGCGGCGGATCACCTTGTCGCGGGTGACGGTGTTGCCGGCGATGTCGATCCGCTCGACATAGACGCGCGGCGTCTCGGCGACCTCGAAGGTCACCGACATCGTCTTGGCGTCCGCGTCGCGCTGGATGCGCGGCTGGACGTCGGCGAAGGCGTAGCCGAACAGGCCGGCGCTCTCGTTGAGCGCGGTGACCGTGTCCTCGACCTGCTTGGCATTGTACCAGTCGCCCGACTTGATCGCCAGCAGGCGGCTCAGATCCTCGCCGCGGAAGTCGCGGATCGCGCTTTCGACCTTCACGTCGGCGAACTTGTAGCGCTCGCCTTCCTCGACGACGTAGGTGATGATGAAGTCGCGCCGGTCCGGCGTCAGCTCGGCCACGGCCGAGATCACGCGGAAATCGGCATAGCCTTCGGTGAGGTAGAAGAGGCGGAGCTTCTGCTGGTCGAAGGCGAGACGGTCGGGATCGTAGACGTCGCCCGAGCCGAGGAACGAGAGCGGGCCGGTCCGCTTGGTCGCCATTTCGGAGCGCAGCGTGCGGTCGGAGAACTTCTCGTTGCCGAGAATGTTGATCTCCCGGATCTTCGACTTGGGGCCCTCGTCGATCTCGAACACCACGTCGACGCGGTTCTGCTCGAGCTGGACGATCTTGGGCTCGACCTGGGCGGCGAAGCGGCCCTGGCGGCGGTAGAGCTCGATGATCCGGGCGACGTCGGCGCGGACCTTGGAGCGGGTGAAGATCTGGCGCGGCGCGAGGCGGATCTCGGGCTGGATCTTGTCGTTCTTGAGCCGCTTGTTGCCTTCGAGGATGATCCGGTTGATCACCGGATTCTCGCGCACGTTGATGACGATGTTGCCGGTTTCGACCCCGCCGATGGTGACGTCGGCGAACAGCTCGGTCGCGTAGAGGTCCTGCAGCGCCTCGTCGAGGCGCTCGCGCGTATAGGGCTCGCCGACCCGGAGCTTCATGTAGGAGATCACCGTCTCCGGCTCGAGCCGCTGGTTCCCGGTGATCGAGAGCGAGCGGATGATGTTTGTCTCGGCCGCCGGTGCCGCGGCGGGAGGCGCCGTGCCGGCCTGCTCCTGCGCGTAGGCCGGAACGGCGAGGCCGCCGAGGATGGTCCCGACCAGAAGTGCTGCGCACAGCCGACGGCTGCTGGAAGATGGATTGATCGCTGTCACGCGTCCCCGCCTTTGATGGTGTGTGTCCGGCCCGCAGGTCCGGTTCCCCTGTCGATAAAGCCCTGCCCCATACTCGTCACCCGATCAACCCGCCAAGCTTCGACCACAGGCCAAAAGACGCCAGATCGTTCACGGTTACGAAGATCATCACCATGAGAAGCAGTGCCAGCCCCGTCCTGAACGCCCATTCCTGCGCCTCCGGCCTGAGGGGTTTCCGGCGAACGGCCTCGATCCCGTAGAAAAGGAGGTGGCCGCCATCGAGCAGCGGGATTGGCAACAGGTTGATGAATCCCAGATTAATCGAGATCACGGCGACGAACCAGATGAAGGCGGCGAGGCCGAGGCTCGCCTGCTCGCCCGAAAACTTCGCGATCTTGAGCGGCCCGCCCAGCTCCTTGGCCGAACGGCGGCCGGTGATGATCTGCCCGAGCGCCTCGACGGTGGTCGAGACGACGTGCCAGGTCCACCCCACCGCGCCGGTCAGCGCCTGCCCGACCGGTACCGGCGCCAGCTCGCGCACGCCGGGGCCGATGCCAAGCTGGCCCTTCTTGAACTCGTTGCCGAAATTGTCTCGCTCGACGACCTCGCGCGGCGTCACCGGGACGGGGACGCGCTGGCCCGAACGTTCCACCACCACCGTCATCCGCTTGCCGGGCTGCAGCATTACGTAGCGGGAGATGTCCTCGAAGACATCGACGCCGTTGCCGTCCACCGAGAGGATGCGATCGCCCGGCGCAATCCCCGCCTCGGCCGCAGCGGAGCCGGGTTGAACATTGGCCACGACCGGCGGCGTTTGCGGCATGCCGAGCAGCAAGAAGAAGCCTGCGATGATCAGGATCGCGAACAAAAAGTTGGTCGCCGGCCCCGCCGCCACGATCAGGAAGCGCTTCCACAAAGCCTTGGACTGGAAGGTCTTCTCCCGCTCCTCGGCGGGCAGCGCCAGCCATTCGGGCGAGGGCTGGCTCGCCGCGTTCATGTCGCCGGCGAACTTGACGTAGCCGCCGAGCGGCAGCCAGCCCACCTTCCAGCGCGTGCCGCGGCGGTCGGTCCAGCCGGCGATCTCGCGGCCGAAGCCGATCGAGAAGGTGTCCGCCTTCACGCCGAACCAGCGGCCGACGAAATAGTGGCCGAGCTCGTGGACGAAGATCAGCGGCCCGATGACGAGCAGGAAGCTCAGGATCGTCCAGAGGATGCCGGGATTGGCGCTCACTTCGCATACTTTCGTGCTACGGCCTCGGCCTGCGCGCGCGCCCCGCGGTCGACCTCCAGCACGCCGTCCAGCGAGTCCGGCGCGGCAGGCGCATAATATTGCAGGCTTTCCTCGACGATAGAAGCGATATCGAGAAAGCCGACCGCGCCGGCGAGAAAGGCCGCCACCGCCACCTCGTTGGCGGCGTTGAGGATTGCGGGCCTCGCGCCCCCCTCCTTCAGCGCCTGCTTCGCGAGCGCGAGGGCGGGGAAGCGGGCATAATCGGGCGCTTCGAAGTCGAGCGCACCGATACGGGCGAGGTCCAGCCGCTCGGCCGGCGTCTCCATCCGCTCCGGCCAGGCCAGGGCATAGCCGATCGGAATGCGCATGTCGGGCGATCCGAGCTGGGCCAGCACCGACCCGTCGACATATTCGACGAGGCTGTGGACCACCGACTGCGGGTGGATCAGCACGTCGAACGCATCGGCCTCGAGCGGGAAGAGGTGATAGGCCTCGATCAGTTCCAGCCCCTTGTTGATGAGGGTCGCGCAATCGACCGAGATCTTGGCGCCCATCGACCAGTTGGGGTGCGCCACCGCCTGCTGGGGCGTGACCGCGCGCATCTCCTCGAGGCTGCGGGTGCGGAACGGGCCGCCGCTGGCGGTGAGGGTGACGCCCTTCACCGCCTCCGGCCGCCGGTGGTCGAAGCATTGGAAGATCGCATTATGCTCGGAATCGACCGGCAGCAGGGTGGCGCCGCTCGCCCGCACCGCGTCGGTCATGATCGCGCCGGCGGAGACGAGCGCCTCCTTGTTCGCCAAAGCGACGGTGCCGCCGCCGCGGATCGCCGCCATGGTCGGCGCGAGGCCGGCGGTGCCGACGATCGCCGCCATCGTCCACTCGGCCCCCGCCGCGGCCGCGTCGAGCACCGCATCGGCGCCCGCCGCCGTCTCGATCCCGCTCCCCGCCAGTGCCTCCTGAAGCGCGGCGAGGCAGGCCTCGTCGGCGATGACGGCGCGGCGGGCGCCAATCGCCCGCGCGGCGGCGGCCAGGCCCTCGACGTCGCGGTGGGCGGTGAGCGCCAGCACCTCGAACCGCTCCCGATTGCGCGCGATGAGATCGAGCGTCGATCCGCCGACCGAGCCCGTGGCGCCGAGAATGGTGACCGACCTCGGCTGGGTCACAGGGTTCCCAACGTGAACATCAGCAAGGCCAGCGTCGCGACGATCACCGGCAGCAGCCCGTCGAGCCGGTCCAGCACGCCGCCGTGGCCGGGGAGCAGCGTGCCGCTGTCCTTGACGCCCTGCCGGCGCTTGACCCGGCTTTCGTAGAGATCGCCGAGCTGCGCGATCAGCCCCAGCTCCGCGCCCGCATAGAGGAAGGGCATGCCGAGGCCGAAGGCCCAGGCCGCGGCGCCGCCGACGAGCCCGGCGCCGAGCATGCCGCCGATCAGGCCCGACCAGGTCTTGTTCGGGCTGATCCGCGGCGCGAGCTTGGGACCCCCGATCGCGCGGCCGGCGAAATAGGCGAAGATGTCGGTCGACCAGGTCACCAGCATCAGCCAGAAGACGAGCTCGAACCAGGCCCAGCTCAGCACCAGCAAGGCGAAGGAGGGGACGGCGACGTAGATGAAGCCCCAGCCCATCGTCAGCCGGCGGCTGATCACGCCGTAGACGAGGCCGAGGGCGAGCGTGGCGCCCAGGCCGATCCACACCGGATCGAACAGGCTGTAGGCGATCTCGGCGGGATCGCGTTCGGCGGCCGGGAACAGATATTCGGGCAGGATCAGGGTGGGCGCGGCGAGCAGGGCGACGCCGAACCAGGTCCAGCCACGCCGGACCTTGTGCATGTCGCCCCATTCGACGAGCATCACCGCCGCGCCGGCCGCGACCAGCAGGCGGAACAGCCAGCCGCCGACATAGATGGCGACGCAGGCGACCGCGATCATCACCACCGCCGCCGCGAAGCGGGTGGCGAGGTCGGACGCCGCCTTTTCGGGCGCGGCCGTGCTCATCGCCCGCCGAACCTGCGCTCGCGCCCGGCATAATCGGCGAGCGCCGCGCGCATCGCATTGCCGTCGAAATCGGGCCAGAGCGTGTCGACGAACAGCAATTCGGCATAGGCCGCCTGCCACAGCAGGAAGTTGGACAGCCGGCACTCGCCCGAGGTGCGGATGAGGAGATCGAGCGGCGGCAGGTCGGCCGTGTCGAGCGCGGCGTCGATCGCCGCCTCGTCGATCGCCTCGGCCGCCATCTCGCCCGCCGCGACCCGGCCGGCGAGGCCGCGCACCGCCTTCACGATCTCGCCGCGTGCGCCGTAATTGAGCGCGATCGCCACCGTCATCCGCCGGTTGCCCGCCGTCTTCGCCACCGCGCCATCGACCAGTTTCGCAACATCGGCCGGGAAGGCTTTGTGATCGCCCAGGATCTTGAGGCGCACGCCTTCCTTGTGCAACCCGTCGAGCTCGCGGCCGATATAGAAGCGCAGCAGACCCATCAGGTCGCTGATCTCGTCCTCCGGCCGGCGCCAATTCTCCGAGGAGAAGGCATAGAGGGTGAGGCATTCGACGCCCGCCTCGCCCGCCGCCCGCACCGCCTTGCGCGCCGCCTCGGCGCCCTGGCGGTGGCCGGCGGCCTTGGGAAGCCCGCGCGCCTGCGCCCAGCGCCCGTTGCCGTCCATGATGACGGCGACGTGGCGCGGCACGGCGGCCCCGGAAGGCCGCGCCTCCGCCGGGGCGGGTTCGGCGCTCACTGGCCGAGGATTTCCTTTTCCTTGGCCGCGGCCGTCGCGTCGATCTCCTTGATCGTGTCGTCGGTCATCTTCTGGACCTCGGTTTCGAGCCGCTTGCGCTCGTCCTCGCTGATCTCGTGCTTCTTCTCGTCCTGCTTCAGCGAATCCATGCCGTCGCGGCGGACGTTGCGCACCGCGATGCGCGCCTTTTCGGCATATTGGCCGGCGAGCTTGGCGAGCTCCTTGCGGCGCTCCTCGGTGAGGTCCGGGATCGGCAGGCGCAGCGTCTGGCCGTCGTTGATCGGGTTGAGGCCGAGCCCGGCGGAGCGGATCGCCTTCTCGACCGGCCCGACGTTGGAGCGGTCCCACACCTGCACCGAGAGCATCCTCGGCTCGGGCGCCGAGATGGTGGCGACCTGGTTCAGCGGCATGTGCGCGCCGTAGACCTCGACCGTCACCGGCTCGAGCAGGGTGGTCGAGGCGCGGCCGGTGCGCAGGCCGCCGAGATCGTGCTTCAGCGCTTCCACCGCGCCGTGCATGCGGCGCTGGATATCGGCCTGGTCATAGGCGGGCATCGTTCTTCTCCTCGTTCTGGACGACCGTCGCCACGCCTTCTCCGCTCAGCACGCGGGCGAGGTTGCCCTGCTCGCGGATGTTGAAGACGACGATCGGGATGTTGTTGTCGCGGCAAAGGGCGATGGCGCTGGCGTCCATCACCTTCAGATCGTCCGCGAGCACCTTGTTGAAGCTCACCGTGTCGTAGCGGCGGGCATCCTTCTTCTTCTTGGGATCGGCATCGTAGACGCCGTCGACGCTGGTCCCCTTGAACAAGGCGTCGCAATTCATCTCGGCGGCGCGCAGCGCCGCGGCGGTGTCGGTGGTGAAGAAGGGGTTGCCGGTCCCGGCGGCGAAGATCACCACCCTTCCCTTCTCCATGTGCCGCACCGCGCGCCGGCGGATATAGGGTTCGGAGATGGTCGCCATCGGGATGGCCGACTGGACGCGGGTGTCGACGCCGATATTCTCGAGCGCGTTCTGCATGGCGAGCGCGTTCATCACCGTCGCCAGCATGCCCATATAATCGGCGCTGGCGCGGTCGAAGCCGGCCGCCGCGCCGGCGAGGCCGCGGAAGATGTTGCCGCCGCCGACGACCAAGCAGAGCTCGTGCCCCGCCTCCTTCGCCTGGGCGACTTCCTCGGCGATCCGCGCCGTCGTCCCCGGATCGATCCCGAACTGCCCCTCCCCCATCAGGGCTTCGCCGGACAGCTTGAGCAGGATGCGGTTGAAGCGGGGGCGCGGCATAGGGTGGGAAGGTCCGTTCGGCTCGAGCTGGGAAGGCGGCGGCACCTTAGTCAGGCGGGGCGGCGGTGCCAAGCACGTTCCCCGCCACTTCCGCCCGTCCGCGGGACGGGAGGAAAGGTGCGGCCGGAGCGGGTGGTCCCTGCCCCGGCCGCACGTCGTTTCGCCCCGCCGCGCGCGAAGAAAGCCCGGCCGGGGAAAGGCGGCTCCGGCCGGGCTGCGGTCGAACGCCGGGCACGCGCCGGCTCCGCAGTCATCATCGACACACGCGGGACGGCCGCTTGACCCGGCATGGTCATCCGTCGCCGCCGCGCGAGCGGACCCGGGTCCCGGCGAAGCGGTAGCACCGCCCGTCGGCGTCGAGCTCGTAGTGGTCCTCCGCCCCGCCGCGGGCGATCACGATCTCGGGCGGTGGCCGCCGCCGGCACCAGAGCCCCGATTCGGCTCGCTCGCCGTCGTACGGTCCCCCGACCAGCGTCAGCGC
Source organism: Allosphingosinicella sp. (assembly GCA_046289665.1). GTDB lineage: Bacteria > Pseudomonadota > Alphaproteobacteria > Sphingomonadales > Sphingomonadaceae > Allosphingosinicella. Next base: position 189 of record JBKBVA010000048.1, on the reverse strand, counting down.
GTCCATCCGGTCGGCCCTCCGGGGCGGCATTGTACGGGCGGGGGAGGCGGGCGGACGCCCCGTCCGTCTAGGATGGCGTCCCTCCCGCACCGGAGTGAAGACGTGGACGCGAACGAGTTGCAACGGCAGAGAGACGAACTCTTCGACGCCGTCTCTTCTGAGCGTGCCGAGGAGGTAGCCGCGCTCATC
>JBKBVA010000047.1:0-12202 GCA_046289665.1 Allosphingosinicella sp. | reverse complement strand
CATGGCGGAGGGGTCGGTCTCCTCGCCGCGCCACAGGCGCCCGAAGGCGGCCGCGCCCAGCGCATGGCCGGCGCGCACGCGCTCGCGCGCCACCTGCCCGGCGATGGCGGCATCGAGTGCCGCGAGCGGGTCCGCCCCGTCGCGCGCGACCCGCGCGGCGACCTCCTGCGCCGCGCGGCGGCCGGCATTGAGGAAGCCGAAGAAGCCGCCCGATCCGGCGAGCGCGGCCCGCGCCTCGTCGTGACGACCGAGCAGCAGCAGCGCCTCGGCCCGCGTCGCGGCGCGCCAGTAGGGCGTCTCCGGCTCGTCCGGCTCCGCCTCGATCCGCTCCAGCACCTGGCGCGCGAGCCGCCCTGCCTCCGCGCCGTCGCCGCCGAGCAGGCTGAGGCTCGCCGCGTTGATCAGCGGGTAGGTGGCGGGGCGAAGCTCGGCGGACCGGCGATAGGCGGCGGCCGAGTCATGGTACAGCCGCCGCCGCTCCGCCCCCGTCTCCCCCAGAGCCTGGTCCTTGAGCAATCGCCCCCGGACGGCGAACGCAGAAGCGTCGTCCGCGCCGCCGCCGCGCTGCAACGCCTCCAGCATCTCCCATGCGCGCGCCGTCGCGCCGGCACGGGTGAGCGCGACGATGGTGGAAAGCGAAGCGGAGCCCACCGTCACGGACCGGTATTCGTCCCGGTTTCCTCATGCAGGCGCGGTTTGTTCTCTGGGGGTTGGAAGTGAAAGGTGACGTGAAACAGCTCGCGCTGCCCTTCACAAAGCGGTCCGTTCCGCCAGTTACGCCGCAGGTTCTTGCAGAACACCCCTGTCACCGCACCATTGTTCAGAGCAAACGTCCGCGTCGGACCGAAGGAGTGGTTGGGACCATCGGTCGATCCGAAGTGAAAGGTCACGTCCACCAGATCGCGCGTGGCGTCTTCGCACGCGAAAACCAGGTAGCCCGGCTCTTTCCAGTGCCAGTCATTGACGTTATCGCCCTTGTGCTCCAGCTCCCGATTCTGAAAGCGTTCCCAGATCCGCGGGATGGCGGCTTCGTTCACCGGACCGTTCCCTTCGTTTTCTCCGAAGTAGACGTCGAGCTTCCCATGCCGCAGCCCTTTCGGCGCCGTGATATGGTAGAAATAGATATATTCCTGCCGCGCCTCGGAGGTGCCTGCATCGGGAACATCCGCTGGCTCGTCATAGGTCATGGAATCCTCCTTCAGAGTTCATGGTCGAGACTTCAGTGAGGGTAAACGGCGCCGGCCTCCGCAGGCTGGCGGCGGCGGCGTCAGGCCGCGCCTTGCGGAGTTCGGAAATATCCGTGTGAAGTTTGATCCGGAGCGCGCGCCACTCGGCATTGCCTGGATCACGTTGGACCAGCCGCTCCACCATATCGGCGGCTGCCGAAAAATGGGCTTGCGCGCCGTCCCTGTCGCCGCTCCTCAACAATGAGTGGGCCAGTCCCCTTCCTGCCGCGGCGAGCCTGAACCGGATTTCGTGATCGTTGGGGTGCGCCGCCGCCAGGCGTGAGATCAGCGCATGCTGCTCCTCGCGCAGACGAAGCGACTCCCCCCAGAGCTTGCGATAGTAGAAGCTGTCCGCGAGCCACCCGTAGGCATTCGCGCGGCTCAGCGACACGTGAACGTCCCGGTCGCTGGCCTGCTCCGCGCGTCCGAGGATCGCAATTGCCCTCTCGTAGGCGCGTTGCGCCGCTGGATAGTCCTTCGTTCCCCTGAGCTCGACGTTACCGAGATGAACGGCCGCCGAGGCGGCCCTCATAAGGTGGTCCCGGTTCGATGGGCTCGCCGTCACGAGGCGATCGGCTACGTCTGCGGCCGCCTTGTAATAGCGTCGCGCCGCGTTCCAGCTGTCCCGACCCTCGTACACCCTGCCGATACCGCCGAGACTGCTGGCATGTTCCATCAGCCTCTGAGGGTTGCGGGGGTCGCGGGCAAGCTGCTCGGCGGTTGTGCGCGCCGCCTCTTCGAACGCGGCGAGCGCCGCCGCGTCGTCGTGGAGAACGAGATTATCGGTACCCATCGCCTGGAAAATCCGCGCCCGGCGTGCCAGCGACTCCTCGCTCAGCCCCTCCAGCTCGCTCCGCTCTCCGTAATAAGCCAGCGCCCGCTCGTTCACCGCGGTCAGCACGTCCAGCCGTCCCACGCCCCGCAGCCTGTCCCGCAAATCCGTCAGCATGAACTCGACCAGGCCTTCGGCTTCAGCGCGCTGGCGCTGGGCTTCGGCGCGGGCGGTGAGGGCGAGGGTGGTCATGACCGCCATCGCTAGCATCGCCGCAAGGGCCGCGGCCGTGACGGCGGTCACGCGGCGGATGCGGCGCTGCGCGTCGCGCTGGACGAGAGCGTCGACCCCCACCCCGGCGAGCCCGGCAACGAGCTTCAGAAAACCGAGCCGGCGCCCGTCGCGGCCGGGCCGCAGGTCCGCGGCAAGCGGCTCCGCGCCCGGCCCGGCGAGGCCTTCGGGGAAGCAGTGGGGCGGCTCGCCCGCGACGATCGCGGCGAGGATCGGCCGGTCCGGGTGAAGCTCCCGGAACGCCGCGACTTCCTTCGCCACCCAGGGCGAAGCGGCGCTGTTCGGCGAGCAGAGCAGGACGAGGGTCTCGGACCGGGCGAGCGCCGCGCGCACCTGCTCGCTGAGATCGCCGGCGGCCGGCAATTCCTCCCGGTCGCGGAAGATCGGCGCAAGCCGCGCGGGGACGGGGCCGCGTTCGCCGGGCGCACCGACGAGGCGGCGCGGGATGCGATAGGCCTCCAGCCGCCGGTGCAGCCAGCGCGCCTCGGCGGCGTCGCGATGGCTGTAGCTCAGAAACGCGGTGTAGCGGCCGCTTCCCACCCGGTCTCCCCCTTCGCACCCACTTCGAAAGACTAGCGAAATCGGGCGGGAAAGCCAGAGCGGGCGCGGCGGAGAAAGGACCGTATCGGAGCCGCAGCGGCGCGGTTACTCGCCGTCGGGGCCGTAGGTGAGGAGCTGGTCGTCCGGCTCCACCGCGGGATCGCCGGCCGAGGAGTAGAAGAGCAGCCTCTTGTCCGGCTTCAGGACGCCGATCAGCACGGTGCCTTCGGGCATGGTGGCGCGCTTGTCGGCGAGCTTGAAGCGTTCGGTGATGCCGGTGCTGCGAAAGCGCCAGCCCGCCGCCTGGCGGTCGATCAGCTCCTCGATCGACACCGCCTCGCCGAGCAGCACGCGGCCGCGCCCGTGGAGCGGCGGCCGCTCCCTGTCGACGCCGATCTGTCCGACCGCCTGATAGCCGATTTCGGGGCCGAGATCGGTGCAGATCAGCGCGTTGTAGGCCGGGTTGTCGGTGGCGGCGACGAGCTGCTGGAAGACGCTGAGATCGACCCGGTCCTGCGAGGCTTCGTTGAGCATGTCGCCGCGGTAGATGCGCAGGTCCCGCTTCTTCGCCTCGCGCAGAGCCGAGCGGCTCTGGTCGGCGAGCGTGACGGAAAGGCCGAGACGGCCGAGGAACTCGCCGAGCTCGATCGTCCAGCGGTTGGCGCCGATCAGCAGCACCTCGCGCCCCGCGCCGGTGTCGAGGCCCAGGCGCCGCGCCAGCCACTTGGCCGAGAAGCCGTGGGCGAAGATCGTCGCCACGACGACACCGAAGGAAAGCGGGATGAGGGCCTCCGCTTCGGGCACCCCCTGCTCGCTGAGGCGCAGCGCGAACAGGCCGGTAATGGCCACGGCGACGATCCCGCGCGGCGCGATCCAGCCGATGAAGATCCGCTCGCGCCACGGCACGCTCGAAAAAGCGAGGCTGGCGAAGACGGTGAGCGGCCGTACCACAAACAGGAGAAGCAGGAGGAAGAGCAGGAAGCGCGCCTCGAACGCGCGGATCGTTTCCCAGTCGAGCGTCGCCGCGAGGAGGATGAACACGCCCGAGACGAGGATGACGCCGAGATCCTCCTTGAACCGGCGCAGCGCGTGGAACGAGTAGATCTGCCGGTTGGAGATGACGATGCCCATCACCGTCACCGTCACCAGCCCGGTCTCGTGCTGGATGAGATCGGCGACCACGAAGCCGGCGATGACGAGGACGAGCAGGACCGGCGCCTTGAGATATTCCGGCACGTAGCCGCGCGGGAACAGCCAGGTCACCGCATAGCCGAGCCCCGCGCCGATCAAAGCGGCGACGGCCGTGGCGGCGAGGACGTCGAGCCCGATCTCGCCGGGGCTCACCCCCTCCCCGCCATAGGTGATCCAGGCGAAGATGAAGACGGCGAGCAATGCGCCGATCGGATCGTTGACGATCCCTTCCCACTTCAGGACGTGGGCGGGCCGCTTGCCGATGTTGAGGTCCCGCAGCAAAGGCCCGATCACGGTCGGGCCCGTCACCACCATCACCCCGCCGAACAGGGCCGCCACGGGAAGCGACAAGCCGGCGCCGTAATAGGCCGCGGCGGTGCCGAGCACCCAACCGATCGGCACGCCGAGGATCACCAGCCGGGCCACCGCCGCGCCCGAATGGCGCAGCTCGCGGAAGTTGAGGCTGAGCCCGCCGTCGAACAGGATGACGGCGACGGCGAGCTTGATGATCGGCTCCATCAGCGCGCCGAAATCGCGCTCCGGAACGATGATCCCGGTGGCGGGCCCGGCGAGGAGCCCCATGATCAGCATGAGGGCTATGGCGGGCTTGCGAGTCCTCCAGGCTATCCATTGCGCGCCGATGCCGAGCAGGCCGATCAGCGCGATTTTCACCATCAGGGAGTCGATAAAGCTCACGGGGCGTCGCTAGCGTCCCGCGCGCCGGATATCCATGCCCCTAGCGCACGCGGGTGAGGAGTTCGACCATCACCTTCTTGCCCAGGCCCGGCAGCTTCGCCGCCGCGGCCGCAGCTTCGGTCCTGTTCGCCGGCTTGCCGACCTGGATGAGGCCGACCATGCCCATGCCGGTGTGCGGCAGGCACTTGTAGCCGTAGAGGCCGGGCGCGGTGAAGCGGACCACGATCTCCTCGTTGATCTTGCCCTTGAACGGCTGCGCGCCGCTCGGAAGCATGCCGGCCACCGTCTCGGCATTGTGGCCCTTGGTGGTGGCGACGAACTTCACCGTGTCGCCCGGCTGGATGACGAGGAAGGCCGGCTCATAGGCCATCGGCCGCCCGTCGGCGCCCTTGTTGAGCATCTTCACTTCCCACTGCTTCGCCTGCACCGGGCCGGCGGCAAGCAGGGTGGCGGCGAAGCTGGCGGCCAAGGCGGTCGCGGCGAATTTCATAGGTCTGCTCCTGGTCTTCTAGATCGTGCCGGCCTTGAGGAACTCCGCGGCATAATGGGCGCCGCGGGCCGACATGGCCATGTAGGTGAGGGAGGGATTCTGGCAGCCGCCGGACGTCATGCAGGCGCCGTCGGTTATGAAGAGGTTCGGGACGTCGTGCGCCTGGTTGTACCTGTTGAGCACCGACGTCCTGGGATCGCGGCCCATCCGGGCGGTACCCATTTCGTGGATGCCGAGGCCGACGCCGCCATAATGCTTGCGCACATAGATGTCGGTGCAGCCCGCCATCTCCAGCATCGCCCTGGCGTCCTCGCCGACCTGCGCGATCAGCTTCCGGTCGTTGTCGCCCAGCGAGCATTCGATGTGCGGGATCGGCATGCCCCATTTGTCGGTGCGGGTCGGGTGGAGCGTCACCCGGTTGTCGGGACGCGGCAGCATTTCGCCGAATCCGCTGACGTGGAGCTTCCACGGACCGGGCCTCCGCAGCGACTGCTTGAGCTCGGCGCCCACTCCCTTCTGCCAGATGCCGCGCCGCCAATTGTCGCGCGTCGCCCCGCCCTGGAAGCCGTAGCCGCGGGTGAAGCCCTCGCCCGGCTCGGTGACGTTGCGGTAGCGCGGAATGTAGAAACCGTTCGGCCGCCGCCCCGCATGATAGACGTTCTCGAACCCCGGATAGGTGCCGCCCGCGCCCATGCCGGAGAGGTGGTCGACCAGATAACGGCCGACAACGTCCGACGAGTTCGCGATACCGTTAGGATGAGCCTCCGACCGCGAATTGAGCAGGATCTGCGCGGTCGGGATGGCCGAGGCGCAGAGGAACACGACCCGGCCCTCATAGGTGCGCCCCTCCTTCGTGTTGGCGTCGATCACGCGCACGCCCGACGCCTTGCCGGTCTTCTCGTCGTAGATCACCGAATGGGCGATGGCGTCGGTGACGATGGTGAGGTTGCCGGTGCGCTGGGCGGCCGGCAGGGTCGCGCTGAGGCTGGAAAAATAGGCGCCGTAGGAGCAGCCGCGCTCGCACAGCGAGCGATACTGGCAGGCGGTGCGGCCGAGCTCCTCATGGTGCGGCTGCGCCTCGGTCAGGTGCGCGCAGCGGCCGATGATCAGCTTGCGGGTCGGGTAAGCGGCCTCGAGCTTGCGCTTGAACTCCAGCTCCACCGGCGTCATCGCCATCGGCGGCAGGAACTTGCCGTCGGGAAGCTGCTCCAGCCCCTCCTTCGAGCCGGAAATGCCGGCGAAGGTTTCGACATGGTCGTACCAGGGCGCGAGATCGGCATAGCGGATCGGCCAGTCGACCCCGTGCCCGTCCTTCAGGTTCGATTCGAAATCCATTTCGCTGAGGCGATAGGATTGCCGCGCCCACATGATCGAGCGGCCGCCGAGATGGTAGCCGCGGATCCACATGAACGGCTTGTCTTCGGGATAGGTGTAGGGATGCTCGCTGTCCTTCACCCACAGATGCTTGGTGGCGGTGGTGAAGGCGTAGCATTGCGCCTGGATGCGATAATCCTCGGCGATCTCCTCCTCGCCGACCATGCCGAGATTGTCGAGCTCCCAGGGGGCGAGGTGATCGGTGTAGTCGGCGCCATACTCCATGTGCCGGCCGCGCTCGATGACGAGCGTCTTGAGCCCGCGCTCGGCGAGCTCCTTGGCGGCCCAGCCGCCGCTCATTCCCGATCCCACGACGATTGCGTCGAACGTCATCTTCCGGCTCCCCCGCCTTGTCTTATGCTTTGCCGCGCGCGTGCGATCTCAAACCGCCCAGGTGCGCGTGTCCGGCCCGACCGGCACGCCGGACTGCCAGCTGCCCGGCACCAGCTCGTAGCGCAGCTCCTGCGTCGCGCCCGGCTCGGACAGGTAATAAGCGGTGAGCACCAGCTCCTTGAACTTGTAGTAGACCGGATCGCCCGCATCGAGCCGCGCGGCGTCGAACGCCTCGACCAGCTGCTTGCGCGCCGGCGCGGGAAGCGCGGTCAGCGACGCCCCGCCCGCCTGGCGCGCCGCCAGGTCGTAGGCGTCGAGCAGAGCGGTGAAATCCTGCCGCCGCCGGTCCGACGCCCAGTCGCGCATCAGCGCATCGATCGTCGCGGCGACGCCGGCTTCGCGCGCGCCGGGCGTGTCGGTGCGCGGGATCATGATCTCGGTGACTTCGTCGAGCAAAGCGAAGCGGGCCGCGTCGAAGAAGCGCGGCCTGGCGGGCGCGCCGTCGGCCTCCTGCGCCAGCGCGGCGGCGGGAAGGCCGGCGAGGCTGCCCCCCACGATCAGGATCGCGCTGCGCAGCAGGGCGCGGCGGTCGAGCGGCGGCAGGCTCTCGGCTAACGGCATTCACCCTCTCCCGCGGGTTTGCTCTTGTTAGCGCTCCCATAATAGGAAAGGCTGTGCCTGTCCAGTGGCGGGCGAATCGCCGCCGACGCAATTTGGAAGCTTTATCAGAGGCTTACCGCTTGCCCACGAGGCGGGGGCCGAGAGGGAGGAAGAACGAGATGATCACAATGCGGCAGCTCATCCTGCTGATCGCCGGCCTGTTCGCGCTGGCGGGCTGCGCCACCGCGGTCGCGGCCGACACGCAGAAGAGGGTCCTGCTCTTCTCCCACTCGACCGGCTACCGCCACGCCTCGATCGAGCCGGGCATCGAGGCGATCCGGGCGCTCGGCGCGCGCGAGGGGATCGAGATCGTCGCCAGCGAGGATCCGGACGTGTTCAGCGCCGCCGGCCTCTCCGGCTACGACGCGATCATCTTCCTTTCGACCAGCACCAAGAAGGACGACCCTTCGAGCGAGTGGTTCCAGGGCGGGCGGCGCGACGCGCTGCAGGGCTTCGTGCGCAATGGCGGCGGCATCGTCGGCATCCACGCCGCGTCCGATTCGCACTATCACTGGCCCTGGTACGTGAAGATGATCGGCGGCCATTTCATCAGCCATCCGGAAGGCACGCCCGAAGGCGCGCTGCGCGTCGTCGACCGGGACCATCCCGCCACGAAGGGCATGGACGCGACCATGCGCCGCGTCGACGAATGGTATTATTTCGGCGACTACAATCCCGAGACGCACCTGCTCGTCACGCTCGACCCCGCCTCGATCGGCGAGAAGGACGTCAATCCCAACCCGGTGAGCTGGGCGCACGAATATGAAGGCGGCCGCGTCTTCTACACGGCGATGGGCCACACCACGGAAACCTATCAGGACCCCAATTTCCTCGCCCACCTCGCCGGCGGGCTGAAGTGGACGATGGCGAGGTAGGGGAGCCCATCTCGCTCATCCTGAGTAGCCGCTGAGCGAAGCCGAAGCGGCGTATCGAAGGACGCACCCTGATCCTTCGATACGGGCCTTCGCCAGGCTCAGTCCCTACTCAGGATGAGCGGGAACGTTTCGGCATTGCAGCGCCCGGCTATCGGCGCCTGCTCCTCCCCATCGCCTTCGGCGACGGGGAGGATCCCGGACCTATAGCGGCCCGACGGACGGGGCCGGGCGGCGGTCCCAGGCGTCGCCGCGCGAGGAGGGGCCGATCGGGGCGGGCTCGGCGCTGCGCGGGCGCAGCCGGTCGGCGCCGCGGTCGCTTTCGCCGCCGGGCGAGGGGCCGATCGGCGCCGGTTCGGCGCTGCGCGGGCGCAGGTTCATGCCGCGGCTCTTCCTGCCGGTGATCCGATCGGTGATCCGCGCGATCATCGGCGAGCGCGAGGTGGCGAGGATCCAGATCAGGCCGACGGCGATCATCGCCACCGGAATCGGATTCTGCCGCGTCACCTCCAGCGCTTCGCGCGCCACGTCGGTACCTTCGTCGCCCATCACCTCGCGGGCGATCTCGCGCGGGTTCATCTTCTCTTCGAGCTTCTGGACGGTCTCGCCGATCTCGTCCTGGGTGCGCCGCACATCGCGTTCGAGGGCGGCTTCGTCGGAAATCCTGTCGCGGGTCATGTCATCGGCCATTGCGGCGTCCTTTCTCTTCGTGTCCGGAGATCGCGCCCGGGGCGCGTTCGAGGGTGCGGCGGGTGCGCTCGGCGTCGAGCGCGCTCGCCTGAAGCTTCTTCCTGCCGGCCGCGAACATCGCATAGGCGCCGGCCAGCGTCGCGGCGGCGACGATCAGAGTGGCGAGCCACAGGTCCATCGCCTCGCCGAGGAGGAAGGACAGGCCCATCAGCAGCACGCCGAGCCCGGCGATGGCGACGACGCCCGCGCCGGCCATCGCGCCGGCCGCTTCCTTCAGATCGTTGACCGAAGAGCGCACTTCCGCCTCGACCAGCTTCGCCTGCTGCTGGGCGAGGTGGCTGCCCTGGTCGGTCAGGCGCCGCAGCAATTCGGGAATGCTCTCGTCGCTCGCCCCGTGCCGGGCGTCGTGGCGGGGGGCGGCGCTCTCGCGCTCGCGAAAGGCGAAGGCGCTGCGCTCGGCGGCCGGCGAATCGGCGCGCGGGGTGCGGACGAACGTGTCGTCCCCCGCCTCGCCCATCGCGCCGCCCGTTGTGGGGTCGCGTGTCGGTCTGTCGATCATGTCTGATTCTCCTGGAAATGGTGTCGGTATTCTCCAGGCCAACGTGCTGTCCCGGCAGCAGTTTCAGCCGTTTCGGGGCCACAACGCCCGCGATGCGGCGGGGCGGGCGCGCAGCGGGGTTGATCGGTTTTCCCGCTCTTACTGATCAAGTTTAATCGTTTCCGTCACTCACCGGGCGGGCGTACCCTCCCCGCCGTCACAACGAAAAAAGAGGGTGCACAGGCATGGACGCAAAGACAGGCGGCAGCCCGCTCAGCTGCCCGGCGAAGGAACCCGCCGCGCTCCGTTCGCTGCTCGGACGGACCAACCGCGACTGGTGGCCCAACCAGCTCTCGCTCGACATTCTCCACCAGAACGGCGTCGGCACGCCCAATCCGATGGGCGACGATTTCGACTATGCCAAGGAATTCCAGTCGCTCGACTATGAAGGCGTCAAGCGCGACCTCCATGCGCTGATGACCGACAGCCAGCCCTGGTGGCCGGCCGATTACGGCCATTACGGCCCCTTCTTCATCCGCATGGCCTGGCATTCGGCGGGCACCTACCGCACCGGCGACGGCCGCGGCGGCGCCTCATCGGGCAACCAGCGCTTCGCCCCGCTCAACAGCTGGCCGGACAATGCCAATCTCGACAAGGCGCGGCGCCTGCTCTGGCCGATCAAGCAGAAATACGGCCGCAAGCTCTCCTGGGCCGATTTGATGATCCTCGCCGGCAACGTCGCCATCGAATCGATGGGCGGTCCGGTGTTCGGCTTCGGCGGCGGCCGGGTCGACATCTGGGAGCCCGAGAAGGACATCTATTGGGGCACCGAGGAGGATTGGCTCGGCGAGACCCGCATCGACGAGGAATCGGGCAAGGCGCTCGAAAACCCGCTCGCGGCGATCCAGATGGGCCTCATCTACGTCAATCCCGAAGGCCCGGGCGGCAATCCCGATCCGGTCCAGTCGGGCCGCGACATCATCGAGACCTTCACCCGGATGGGCATGACCAACGAGGAGACGGTCGCGCTCACCGCCGGCGGCCACACCTTCGGCAAGTGCCACGGCGCGGGCGACGCTTCCAAGATCGGCGCCGAGCCGGAAGGGGCGGACATCGCCCAGCAGGGCCTCGGCTGGACGTCGAGCCACGAGAGCGGCGTCGGCGACCATACGATCACCAGCGGCCTCGAGGGCGCGTGGACGCCGACCCCGGTCAAGTGGGACATGAGCTATTTCCACATGCTGCTCGACTATGAGTATGAGCTGGTGCGCAGCCCCGCCGGCGCCAAGCAGTGGCAGCCGATCGATCCCGCGCCCGAGGACATGGCGCCCGGCGCGCACAGCCCCGAGCGGCGGCTGCCGACGATGATGACCACCGCCGACATGGCGCTGAGGGAGCATCCGGAGCTGCGCAAGCACAGCGAATATTTCCGCGACAATCCGCAAGCCTTCGCCGACGCCTTCGCCCGCGCCTGGTTCAAATTGTGCCACCGCGACATGGGCCCCAAGGTCCGCTACCTCGGCCCGGAAGTGCCGGAAGAGGATCTGATCTGGCAGGACCCGATCCCGGCGGCCGACTATGCGCCGATCGACGACGGCGACGTCGCGGAGCTGAAGCGCCGGATCCTCGATTCCGGCCTTTCGGTCGCCGACCTGGTGCGCACCGCCTGGGGCTCGGCCGCGACCTATCGCGGATCGGACAAGCGCGGCGGCGCAAACGGCGGGCGGATCCGGCTCGAGCCGCAGCGGGCCTGGGAGGTGAACGAGCCCGAGAAGCTCGGCCGCGTGCTCGAGGTTTTCGAAGGCATCAAGCGCGACTTCGACGGCGGCCAGAGCGGCGGCAAGAAAGTGTCGATCGCCGACCTCATCGTGCTCGGCGGCTCGGCCGCGGTCGAGAAGGCGGCGCGCGACGCCGGCCACGACGTCGAGGTGCCCTTCGTCGCCGGCCGCACCGACGCCACGCAGGAGCAGACCGACGTGGACGGCTTCGCCGTGCTCGAGCCCAAGGCCGACGGCTTCCGCAACTATCTGTCGACGAAGCACAGCGTGCCGACCGAGGAGTTGCTCGTCGACCGGGCGCAGCTGATGCAGCTTTCGGCGCCGGAGATGACGGTGCTGGTCGGGGGGCTGCGCGTGCTGGGCGCCAATCACGGCGCGTCGAAGCACGGCGTGTTCACCGACCGGCCGGGCCAGCTCACCAACGACTTCTTCCGCAACCTGCTCGACATGGGCACGGCGTGGAAGCAGGTCGACGGGAGCGGCGACGAGACGTTCGTCGGCACCTGCCGCCGCACCGACGAGGAGAAGTGGACGGCGACGCGGACCGACCTCGTGTTCGGATCCAACTCGCAGCTGCGCGCCATCTCGGAAGTCTATGCCGCCGACGATGCGGGCGAAAAATTCGTGCGCGACTTCGTCTCGGCCTGGACCAAGGTGATGAACGCCGACCGCTTCGACCTCGCCGATCCGCGCTGCCACGCGCCCGAGGAGGCGGCCTGATCCGGCGCGGCCGCGGCCGATCGGTTCGGCC
>JBKBVA010000046.1:0-12314 GCA_046289665.1 Allosphingosinicella sp. | reverse complement strand
AGTCAACCGGGTACTGGGCGACCGCTCGGATCCCGCCACCTTACAGCGCGCCCTCGCCAAGCGCGACTTCGACGCAGTCATCGACGTCATCGCCTTCCGCGACTGGTGCAATTCGGCGCCCACCTCCGGTCCGTCGGATCGCGGCGATCCCCACCTGATCACCACCAACGGCGTCGCCTACGATTTCCAGGCCGCCGGCGAATTCGTCGCCTTGCGCAACGCCGGCACCGGCTTCGAGCTGCAGACGCGGCAGACGCCCATCCTCACCACCTTCACGCCCGGCCCCAATGCCTATACCGGCCTCTCCAGCTGCGTCAGCCTCAACACCGCGGCGGCGGTGCGCGTCGGCCGCCACCGCATCACCTACCAGCCGAGCGCGACGCGGCCCGAGGGTGCGGACCGGATGGAATTGCGCATCGACGGACGGCCGGTCCGCCTGGCGGCACGGGGGGTGAACCTCGGCGCAGGCAATGTCGTGGCGCAGGCCGCGTCGGGCGGCGGGGTGGACATCAAGCTCGCCGACGGGACGCGGCTGATCATCACGCCGAGCTTCTGGTCCTCCCAGAACGCCTGGTATCTCGACATCGAGGTGCTGAACACGCCGGCGCGCGAGGGCATCATGGGCCACATCGCCGGATCGGACTGGCTGCCGCGCGCGCCGGACGGCTCTTCATTCGGTCCGAAGCCCGGCCCGCTCGCCGCGCGCCACGTCCTGCTCAACGAGAAGTTCGCCGATGCATGGCGGGTGACGCCCGCCACCAGCCTGTTCCATTATGCCCCCGGGACGAGCACCGCGACCTTCACCGACCGGACATGGCCTTCGCCCCGCGGCGGCGATTGCCGCACCAGCACCAGCGGGTCGGCCCTCGCGGCGCTGATCCGCAATCCGCCCGACAAGGCTGTCGGCGAACGGGCCGCGCAGCTGTGCGAGCGGCTCGGCGACAAGGCGGCGATCGCCAATTGCGTGTTCGATGTGACGGCCACCGGCCATGCCGGTTTTGCCAAGTCGTACCTGCAGACGCTCCAGCTCCGCAAGCAGGCGGAGAACCAGTAGCGACGGCGGGCGCCGCGCCGGCGCCGCGTCAGGGGACGAGTCGAAGCGGCCTGTCCTGCGGACTAGGCTCCGGCGGCCTTGCCGCGGGACTTCGGCCGCGGCGCGCTGGCCTTGGCCTTCAGCGCTTCGAGGCGCGCCGCGATGGCGGCGTCCTTCTGCAGGGCCTCGACTTCGGCGAGCTTCGCCGCTTCTCCGGGATCGGCGAGGCCGACGGAGAGGCCGGCCGCCGCCATCGCCCGCTCGAACGCCGCCTCGGCGCGGGCGGCCTTGCGTTCGCTGCGCAGCTCCGGCGTCGCCGCCGCGGCGATCGCCGCCGAGGCGTCGCGGCGCGTCGCCTCGAAAGCGGCGAGCTCCTTCTCCATCTGCGCGCGGCGGGTTTTGATCGCCGCGGCGGCCTCGTCGAAGCGGACCATCTCTTCGGCCGCTTCGGCTTCGGCCGCCTCGAGCTGCTTCGCCTGCGCCTCGAATTCGAGCTGACGGGCGATGACGGCCTCGGCGAGGTCGTCGCGGCCCTTGCCGAGCGTGAAGCGCGCCTGCTCCTCGAGCGTCGCCAGCCGTTCCCTGATCTGCTGCTGCTGCCGCGCCGCCTGGACGCGCCGCGCCTTGGCGGCCTCGTGCTCGGCGCGCAGTTCGTCGGCGGCCCGGTCGACGTCGCGGATCGCCTGCCGCATCAGACTCGCGCTGCTCGCCCGCTCGGCCGCGTCGAGGCCGCTGCCCACCTGCGCCGTCACCACCTTGTGGACGCGCACGAAGATCGATTCCGCCATTGTCACCCCCCAACCGGGCCAGAGCCGCTGCCGCTCTAGCACCGTTGAGCTTAAAGGCCTCTAAAGGCCACGCCAAGCGGATTGCGCGGCGGCCGCTTGACGTTGACGTGAACGTAAAGTACCCAGCCGGCCATGCCGCAAACCGCCCTCCACGCCGATTTCGAGAGCGCCGACGCGCAGGCGAAGAGCTACTCGATCACCGAATTGTGCGAAGAGTTCGACGTGACGCCCCGCGCGCTTCGCTTCTACGAGGACGAGGGGCTGATCGCGCCGCGCCGCCAGGGCCTGTCGCGCGTCTACAGCTGGCGGGACCGGGCGCGCCTCGCCTGGATCCTGCGCGGCAAGAGGGTCGGCTTCAGCCTCGCCGAGATACGCGAGATGATCGACCTCTACGACATCGGCGACGGCCGCGCCGCCCAGCGCCGCGTTACCCTCGAAAAGTGCCGCGGCCGGGTCGACCTGCTGAAGAAGCAGAGGGTCGATATCGACGCCACCATCGCCGAGCTCGAGCGCTTCATCGACATGGTCGAGCAGGCCGAAGCCGCCGGCAAGTAACAAGGACAAGGACATGCCCCGCTACACCGCCCCCGTGCGCGACACGCTCTACGTGCTGAACGACCTGCTCGGGCTCGACCGCTATTCGAACCTGCCCGGCTTCGAGAACGCCACGCCCGACATGGTCGAAGCGATCCTGACCGAAGGCGGGCGCTTCGCCGCCGAGGTGCTGATGCCCCTGAACCGGATCGGCGACGAGCAGGGCTGCGTCCGCCACGAGGACGGCTCGGTCGCCACCCCGCCGGGCTTCAAGGAGGCCTGGGACCAGTTCGTCGCCGGCGGCTGGACGACGCTCTCCGCGCCGGAGGAATTTGGCGGCCAGGGGCTGCCGCAGGTCGTCGGCACGGCGATCAGCGAATATCTGCTCTCCGCCAACCAGGCGTTCGAAATGTATCACGGCCTCACCGCCGGCGCGATCGCCTCGATCCTGATCAAGGGTTCCGACGAGCAGAAGGCGACCTACCTCCCTAAGATGGTCGCCGGCGAGTGGACCGGCACGATGAACCTCACCGAGCCGCATTGCGGCACCGATCTCGGGCTCCTCAAGACCAAGGCCGAGCCGCAGGCCGACGGCAGCTACAGCATCACCGGCACCAAGATCTTCATCTCGTCCGGCGAGCACGACCTGTCGGAGAACATCATCCACCTCGTCCTCGCCAAGATCACCGGCGCGCCGGACACGGTGAAGGGCATCTCGCTGTTCATCGTGCCCAAGTTCCTGGTCAATGAGGACGGATCGCTCGGCGCGCGCAACGGCGTCGTCTGCGGCTCGATCGAGGAGAAGATGGGCATTCACGGCAATTCGACCTGCCTGCTCAACTATGACGGCGCCACCGGCTATCTGGTCGGCGAGCCGGAGAAGGGGCTGGCGGCGATGTTCATCATGATGAACGCGGCGCGGCTCGGCGTCGGCCTGCAGGGCCTCGCCCAGGGCGAGGTCTCTTACCAGAATGCGGTCGACTATGCCCGCGACCGGCGGCAGGGGAGGGCGCTCGTCCCCGACCAGCGCGAGCCGGACGCCAGGGCCGACCCGATCATCGTCCACCCCGACGTGCGGCGGATGCTGATGGAGATGCGGGCGTTCAACGAGGGCGCGCGCGCCTTCGTCCTGTGGGGCGCGCTGCAGGTCGACATCAGCCGCAAGGCGGCGACTGAGGAGGAACGCGAGGCGGCGGCGGACCTGCTCGGCCTGCTCACCCCGGTGATCAAGGGCTATCTCACCGACAAGGGCTTCGAGGCGGCGGTCAGCGGCCAGCAGATCTATGGCGGCCACGGCTATATCCGCGAATGGGGGATGGAGCAGTTCGTCCGCGACGCCCGCATCGCCCAGATCTACGAAGGGACCAACGGCATCCAGGCGCTCGACCTGGTCGGTCGCAAGCTCGGCGCCAATGGCGGCCGCGCGATCCAGGCGTTCCTGAAGCTGCTCGGCGAGGAGATCGCCGAGGCGAAGGGTGCCGGCGGCGATGCCGGGACGCTGGCCGCCGCGCTCGAGAAGGCGACGGGGGACCTCCAGGCCTCGACCATGTGGCTGATGCAGAACGGCATGGCGAACCCCAACAATGCCGGCGCCGCCGCCTATCCCTACATGACGCTGATGGGCACCGTCTGCCTCGGCCTGATGTGGATGCGCATGGCGAAGATCAGCGCCGCGGCGATCGCCGGGGGCGCGGGGGACAAGGGCTTCCACGAAGCCAAGCTGGTCACCGCCCGCTTCTTCGCCGAACGCATCCTCCCCGAGACCGGCGCGCTGCGGCGCAAGCTCGAAGCCGGCGCCGAGAGCCTGATGGCGCTCCCGGCGGAGGCGTTCTAGGGCTCAGTCCTCTTCCGGCTCGATGCCCGGATAGGCCGCGCCCTCGAGCCGCCGCGCGAGATGCGCGGCGTTGGAGGCGAGCATCTTCGCCGTTTGGGTGACCTTGTCGGGGATCGCGTCGAGGTCCTTGAGGTCGGTGGAGCCCATCGCCTCGCCGACCCAGTAGCAGGCGGCGCCGGCGGGGATGGTCCAGCCGACGTCGTTCAGTGCCTGGAAGAGGTCGGCGGTGACGGCGTGGGCGCCATCCTCGTTGCCGACGATTGCCGCCACCGCCAGCTTGCCGAAGCTCGGCATCCGGCCGCGCTCATCGGTCTCGCCGAGGAAGGCGTCCATCCGCTCGAGCACGCGCTTGGCGATGCTCGACATCTGGCCGAGCCAGATCGGCGTTCCGAAGACGAGGATGTCGTGGGCGAGGATGCGGCGCCGGAGCTCCGGCCAGTCGTCGCCCTCGCCCTCGTTTGAGGTGACGCCCGGCCGGATGTCGTAATCCGCCATGCGCAGCGTCTCCGCGAGGGTGACGCCCTGCGCCGCCAGCGCGTCCGCAACGACGCGGATCATCAGGTCGGTCGAGCTGTCTTCCTCGCCCCGCTTCAGCGTGCAGTTGATGGCGATGGCGGTGACGGCCATGGTCGCTCCTCGGTTCCGGGTGGCTTCCCGGTGAAACTGCGGGAGGGCCAATTCGTTGCAGTTGCGCAACCGACGGGGAAAGCCCTTGCCTCCAGCCTCCCTTCCCGAAACGCGGCGCGGCCCGAACCGGGACTATGCCAAGGGGCTGGCGCGCGCCTTCGCGGGGGCGATCATCTTCAGCCTCCCCTTGCTGATGACGATGGAGATGTGGTGGCTCGGCTTCTACATGGACCGCACCCGGCTGCTGCTGTTCGGCCTGCTCAACGTGGCGGTCCTGTTCGGCCTCTCCCGCGTCGCCGGCTTCGAGAAGACGGCGAGCTGGACCGACGACGCGCTCGACGCCTTCGCCGCCTACGGCATCGGCGCGATTGCCTCGCTCGCCGCGCTGCTCCTGTTCGGGATCGTCGCCGCGGGCATGGGCACGGGCGAGATCGTCGGCAAGGTCGCCGTCCAGGCGGCGCCGGCGAGCTTCGGCGCGATGATCGCCAACAAGCAGCTCGGCGAGAGCGGCGACGATGCCGAGGAGAGGCGCCGCGACACCTATGTCGGCCAGCTCTTCCTGATGATGGCGGGCGCCCTGTTCCTCGCCTACAACGTCGCCCCGACCGAGGAGATGATCCTCATCTCGTTCCGCATGAGCCCGTGGCACGGCCTCGCCCTCGTCGCCGCCTCGATCGTGCTGCTCCACGCCTTCGTCTACGGGCTGGACTTCGCCGGCGAAGAGAAAGAGGGGCCGCCGGAACGCAGCCTCGCCGCGACATTCTTCCATTATTCGGTCGTCGGCTACGCCATCGCCGCCCTGGTCAGCCTCTACATCCTGTGGACCTTCGGGCGCACCGAAGGCGCCGATCTGCCGCAGATCGCGATGATGACGGCGGTGCTCGGCTTCCCCGCGGCGATCGGCGCCGCCATCGCGCGGCTGGTGGTGTAGGATGGCCGCGCGCAAAGGCACGCCTCTCCTCGAATGGATCGCGGCGGGGCTCGGCGCCCTCATCACCCTGTGCCTGCTCGGCTTCATCGCCTGGGAAGCGCTGGTCGGCACCCATTCCGGGCCCGCCGCGGTCTCGCTCGAGGCGACCCGCCTGCACCGCTCGCCGACCGGCTTCACCGTCGACGTCACCGCCCGCAACCGCACCGACAGCACCGCCGCCGCCGTGCATATCGAGGGCGCGCTCGGCCCGCCCGGCGCCGCGGTGGAGACGAGCCAGGCGACCTTGTCCTACGTGCCCGGCCAGTCCGAGCGGAAGGCAGCGCTTCTCTTCCGCAACGACCCGCGCCGGCACGGGCTCACCCTCCGGGTGACCGGCTACGAGAAGCCCTGAGCCCGCTCCGGACGGCGTCCGGGCCGCGCAGGCAACGCTTCGGCTCCTTCGCCCGCGGGGCACGGAACGGCGCCGCTCCTGTGCTGTTGGTCTTCTGAAGGCTCCCAGCCTTTTCAGCATCCATTGCACAGGAGATCTATCATGCAGAACAACATCGCTGCCGCCGTTTTCGACTCGCGCACCAAGGCCGAGCACGCCATCGGCGAGCTCCGCGACGCCGGAGTGCCCAACAGCGCCATCTCGGTCATTTCGCTCCACGACGGCGAGACCCGCGAGACCGACGGGGCGGGCCATACCACCCACGATCACGACCATCACGACAACAAGGCGAGCGGAGCGATGAAGGGCCTGCTCGCGGGCGGCGGCGTCGGCGCGGTCGCCGGGCTTGCCGCGCTCGCCATTCCGGGCGTCGGCCCGTTCATCGCCGCGGGCGCGCTCGCCGAGACGCTGGGCGCGGTCGGCTCGGCCGCCGTGGTCAGCGGCGCGGTCGGCGCGGCCGCGGGCGGCCTCACCGGCGCGCTGGTCGACTATGGCGTCGATCGCAAGCATGCCGAACATTATGAGCGCCGCATCAAGGAAGGCGCCGTGTTCGTCGGCGTCGACACGCGCGGTTCGGAGAGCGACTATCGCGCAACCCGCGCCATCCTGCGCGCCGCCGGCGGCGAGAGCGCCGAAGCGGACGAGCATGCGGGCACGCATGCCTGACGCACCATAAGGTAGACTGAAGGCGGGCGCGCCGGTTCCGGCCGGCGCGCCCGCTTCGCGTTAGCTGCGCTCGCGCACCGCGGCGAAGCGGACGCCCGGGAAATCCTGCTGGAGACGGCCGAGCTCCCACGCATTGCGCATCAGCAGCACCGGCGCGCCGTCGCCGTCCTCGGCCATGCTCGAGCGGTGCGTGTCGGTGAGCTTCTTGAGGTCCGCCGGATCGTCGGCGCTGACCCAGCGGGCGACCTCGTAGGGCGAGGGCTCGAAGCCGAGCTTCAGGCCGTATTCCGCCTCCATCCGCGTCGCCAGCACGTCGAGCTGCAGCGCGCCGACCACGCCGACGATCCAGGTCGATCCGATGGCCGGCTTGAAGATGCGGATCACGCCTTCTTCGGCGAGGTCCTCGAGACCCTTCCTCATCTGCTTCGACTTCATCGGATCGCCGAGCTTGACGCGGCGCAGGATCTCCGGCGCGAAGTCCGGCAGGCCGGTGAAGGCGACGTCGCCGCGCTCGCTCAAAGTGTCGCCGACCCGGAGCGTGCCGTGATTGGGGATGCCGACGATGTCGCCGGGACGGGCCAGCTCGGCCAGCTCGCGGTCGCGGGCGAAGAAGGTGATCGGGTTCTGGATCGAGATCGCCTTGCCGAGCCGAGGGTTGGTGAGCTTCATGCCGCGCTTCATCGCGCCCGAGCAGACCCGCATGAAGGCGATGCGGTCGCGGTGGTTGGGGTCCATGTTCGCCTGGACCTTGAAGATGAAGCCGGAGCAGCGCGGCTCGTCAGGCGAGACCGATCCGCCGCGCGCCGGCTGCGGCCCCGGCGCGGGCGCGAAGGCGGCGAGGGCGCCGAGCAGCGCGTCGACGCCGAACTGGCGCAGCGCGCTGCCGAAGAAGACGGGGGTGAGGTCGCCGTTGCGGAAGGCGTCGAGGTCGAATTCGGGATAGGCGGCGCTGGCGAGGCCCCCTTCCTCGCGCAGCAGCGCCAGCGCATCGGCGGGGAGCAAGGCGGCGAGCTTCGGATCGTCCATGTCCTGGACCTCGACGACGCGGCCGGGGGCGGTGCCCTCCTTCTTGTCGGCGAGCAGCATGCGGTTGCCGGCGAGATCGTAGAGCCCCTCGAACAGCCCGCCCATGCCGACTGGCCAGTTCTGCGGCGACACGTCGAGCTGCAGCGTCTCGGCGATCTCGTCGAGCAAGGCGAAGGGGGAGAGGCCCTCGCGGTCCACCTTGTTGACGAAGGTGACGATCGGGATGTTGCGCAGCCGGCAGACCTCGAACAATTTGCGCGTCTGCGCCTCGATGCCCTTGGCCGCGTCGATCACCATGATCGCGCTGTCGACGGCGGTGAGGGTGCGGTAGGTGTCCTCGGAGAAGTCCTGGTGCCCCGGCGTATCGAGCAGGTTGAAGAGGATGCCTTCCTTCTCGAACGTCATCACCGAGGAGGTGACGGAGATGCCGCGCTGCTGCTCGATCGCCATCCAGTCGGAGCGGGCGCGGCGGCGGTCGCCGCGGGCGCGTACTTCGCCCGCTTCGTGGATCGCGCCGGCCGAATAGAGCAATTTCTCGGTCAGCGTCGTCTTGCCGGCGTCGGGGTGCGAAATGATGGCGAACGTGCGCCGTTCGGCGACATCCGCGGCGGGGCGGGGCGTGGCAAGGGCCGCTTCGGTCATCATAGGCTCCCTCGGCGCGGACGGCGGATGCGCCGCGTCGTCGTCTGTTCGTTTGTCCGGATCGGCCACGCACATAGTGCGGGAGGCGGGCTTTGGGTAGTCCGACGGGCGCTGCCTGAGGCGCTCGGTCAGGCGACGGTCTCCAGCTCGGTGAAGCGCACCGCCATCACCGGCCGGGTGGCGAGGCTGGAGTCGAGCTTCTTCTCCACGACGCTGAGCTGCTGGACCTCGTCCCTCGGGCCGAGCGGGATCACCATCCGCCCGCCGGGACGGAGCTGGTCGACGAGCGGCTGGGGCGGCGACGCGGCGGCGGCGGTGACGAGGATCTTGTCGAACGGCGCATGCTCGGCCCAGCCGCGCGAGCCGTCGCCGACCCGGATCTCGACGTCGTGGTCGAGCGCCGCCAGCCGCAGCCGCGCCGCCTGGGCGAATTCCTCGACCACCTCGACGCTGAACACGCGCAGCCCCAGCGCCGCCATCACCGCCGCCTGGTAGCCGAGCCCGGTGCCGACCTCGAGCGCGCGCTCGCCCGGCTCGAGGTCGAGCAGGTCGAGCATCAGCGCGCCGATGAACGGCTGCGACAGCGTCTTGTCGAAGCCGATCGGCAGCGGCGTGTCCTGATAGGCGACGGCGGCGAGCTGGGGCGGGACGAACAGGTGGCGCGGGACCTGGAGCAAGGCGGTGCGCAGCCGCGGCTCCAGCCTGTCGCGGCCGATCTCGTCGGACGCGAGGTCGTAATGGATGTCGATCACCTCCACCATGTGGCGGCGGAAGACGGCGAGATGCTCTTCGCCCATCGGCTTCATCGGTGCGGGCCCCCTTGTCTGTCTGGTGACGCAAGAACGTCCGATACCGCGACGGGGCCCAGGTTGCCGACAAATAAAGTACAATAAAGTAGGGGCCGGCGCCCCCGAAGAGATGCCGGCCCCTCCCTCGTTACGCGACTCGAGGGGTCAACCGAAGTTGACGAGGCCCTTATCGCTTGATTCGATTGAGTTATCGCTGAACGGTGCTGACAGGCGCAGTTCACGTGGACGCCCCGCCACGAGCCGGGAGAGCGGTCCCGGCCCGCTCCTAACCGGCGGAGCGCCCGATGGAGAGAACGGCTGCCGTGCGCCGTTTAATCCCTTCGTCTGCCGGCGGCGCGCTCAGGCCGGGCCGTGGGACTGGCGGGCGCGATCCCCGAAGCCGAAGACGAGCTGGAGGCTCGCGCCGACCAGCGCCGCGACGATAAGCAGCCCCGGATAGGGCCGTTCCGCCGGCTCGTCGCGCGGCTCGGGCTCGGCGGGGCGGCCGATGCCGCGCCCGGCGAGCCGCATCAGCTGCCGGCTCCACGAGGCGAAGGGCGGGCGGACGGCGGGGAGGTTGGCGTCGCGGTGGAGGGTGGGGAGGACGCCCGCATAATCGGGCTGGAGCGAATGGCTGTGGCGGCCGCTCTTCCAGACGACGCGATGCCCGTCCGGCACCGGCTCCCAGCGCGCCCCGCTGCGCAGCATGTCCCGGCCGCACTTCCGGCAGCGGCCGAACCAATAGCCCGAATTGGAGGTCTCGCCGGCGGCGGCCTCGTGGCCGCCGAGCCTGCACAGGATGCTCATCTTCCGTCCTCCTCCGTCTCATATGGTGATGGGTCTTGCCGCCCGGCCCGTTCGCGGAGCCGGTATTCCGCCAGTTCGCGCAGCGCCTCGCCGCCCGTCTCGCGCGCGACCTGCGGGTCCCAGATCTCGAAGCCGGCGCCGGTGCCGACGAACAGGGCGAGCCGGCCGATCCGGCCGCGGCGGCGCACCAGGGGCGGCAGCCGCACGCGCCCGCGGCGGTCGCAGCCCGCTTCCTCGGACAGGCCGAAGGCGCGGCGGGCGCGGCGGTGATGCTCGGCGGGCGAGGCGCCCAGAACCTCATCGCGCAGCCGCCGCCGCTCGATCTCGGCCTGGATGCGCGGCCACAGCCGCGGCGGATGGCCGGTGACGCAGGGATCCTCGTCGTGCACGCCGAGGACGATGCGGCCCGGCCCGGCGCCGTCGGTCATCGCCCTGCGGACGAATTCGGGGAGGCGAACGGCCCCGTCCGGTCCCACCTCGGCAAGCGCACTTCCGCTGAA
The DNA here is from genome assembly GCA_046289665.1 of Allosphingosinicella sp. Taxonomy (GTDB): domain Bacteria; phylum Pseudomonadota; class Alphaproteobacteria; order Sphingomonadales; family Sphingomonadaceae; genus Allosphingosinicella. The sequence continues at coordinate 1,708 of JBKBVA010000046.1, read as the reverse complement.
AAGCTGCCCCGGCTCCAAGACCGCCCACCCCTCGACTCATGCATCTGCAACACAACGCAAATGCCTGAGGCCAAACGTAAAGATTAACCGGGGCCGGGCATGATGGGACTTTTACGGGCGCGGTCCTACGGTGCCGCGGCGGGGTTTTCGCTACCGTGCGGCCGAGTAACCGGCTTTCCCGCGGCGGCGCCCGGAACGGCGGAAAACAGGGGATTTTTCCGCGGCGGCAGAGGGGCGGCGAGACCTAAACATATGTTGCGAAACGATTAAATCGCGCCAAGCATCGCGAATTCGCTTCACAGTATTATTGCTAGGTTGCATATTAACCTTCCGACTCAGAGATTTGTCGGCCGGGTCCTGTGTTTTCGACCCACCGGGGGAGCGGGCGTATGTCGCACCAACGCATGGTCTATCTGATAGACCGCGATCTCGAGACCAGACGGTCTCTTTCACTGCATCTGGCGTCACTCGGGGCGGAAGCCTGGCCGTTTGCGAGCGGTAGCGAGTTCCTGGAAATCGCGTCGCATCTGACGCCGGCCTGCATTCTCCTCGACATGGACATGCCGGGGACGAGCGGGCTCGATGTCATGGCGGAGCTTGCCCGGCGCGGCATCGAATGGCCGGTGGTGGCGATGAGCGGCTGCCGCGACATCGGCCCGGCGGTCGAGGCGATGAAGCGGGGCGCGATCGATTTCCTCGAAAAGCCGGTCGACATGACGGTGCTGGCCGGGGCGCTCGTGCCGGCGCTCGAGGCGCTGGCGCGGATGGTCGAGGCGCAGGAAGCGCGCCGCGCCGCGCAGGAGCGGATCGCGCGCCTCACCGCCCGCGAGGTGGACATCTCGCTCGCCTTGTTCAGCGGGCAGGCGAACAAGGCGGTCGCCCACGATTTCGGGATTAGCGTCCGCACCGTCGAGATGCACCGCGCCCACATCATGGCGAAGCTCGGCGTGCGCAGCCTCGCAGAGGCGGCGGTGATCGCGACCCAGGCGGGGCTCGACCTCGCGCCGCTGCTGCCCCAACCGGCGCAGGATTATCCGGGTTCCGGCGCGCCGCGCGGCGGCCGCCCCGGCCCGGCATCGGCGCCGGTCTTCCGCTTCATGCCGCGCTCCGCGCTCTGAGCGACGGAACCCGCGCTCCGCCCGGCGATTGAGGGGGCGAAGCCAGCGGAGACAGGACGATGACCGACAGGAAGAGCGCCAGCGGGTCCGGGACCTTGCCCGAGCATGAGGGGGATCCGGAGGACATCGCGTTCATGGCGGGCCGCGGCGGCGGCGGCCAGTCGGGCGGCGGCGCCTATCCCAACCCCCATAGCGGCAAGGAGGGGGGCAAGGACGGCTATATGGGCCATGGCGGCCAGACCGAGATGCCCTATCACGGCAAGGGCCAGCTCGGCCGCGACGAGACCGGCGAGGGCAATGCCAACGCCCCGACCGACGAGACGGGGACTGACGACGATTGAGGCGGGCGGGGGGCTATTTCCCCCGTCATTGCGAGGCGCGAAGCGCCGGGCATTCTCCCCGCGGACCGGGCGCCGGCGCCCTTCACCCCACGGGATTGCTTCGCTCCGCTCGCAATGACGGCGAGGAGGCTTACTCCGCCGCGTTCGTCTCGGCCTCGCCGGCGTCGGTGTCGATGTTGACCTCATCGGGGACGTTGATATTGACGTCGGGCAGCTCGACGTCGGAGACTTCCGGCACGCTCATCTCCG
>JBKBVA010000045.1:0-12565 GCA_046289665.1 Allosphingosinicella sp. | reverse complement strand
GGGATGCTGCTCCCCGGCATTGTTGATCAGGATGTCGAGCCCGCCGAGCGTGTCGACCGTCTCCTTCACCGCGCGCTCGCAAAAAGCCTTGTCGCCGACGTCGCCGGCGATGAGGATCGCTCTCGCGCCCTCGCCCTCGACGATCTCCTTCGTCTTCCGCGCGTCGTCATGCTCGCACAGATAGAGGATGGCGACGTCGGCCCCTTCGCGGGCGAAGAGGGCGGCGGTCGCGCGGCCGATGCCGCTGTCGGCGCCGGTGATCAGCGCCACCTTGCCCTTCAGCCGGCCGGAGCCGGGGTAGAGCGGCTCCCAGTCGGGCTTGGGCTCGAGTTCGCTCTCGTGGCCGGGCAGCGCGTCCTCGTGGATCATGTCGACCGTGTCGGTGTCGCTCATCGCCTCACTCCTTCGACGAGACGCCGGCGCCTTCCTCTCCGAAGGCTTCGATGGTCGACTGGTCCTGGCGGTCGTGCGGCGGCTTCTTCTCGACCGGCGTCTCGCCGTCCTTGCCGAGCGTGAAGCTGTCGCGGCTGCCGTCCTTGGGATCGTCCGACATCTGGTTGTTCTGGTTGAGCGGCTTGTCGACCGAATCGTGGTTGTGGAGGCTGTTCTTGCCCATGGGATTCTCCTTCGGGTGTTGGTTAAGCAAACCGCCCCGAAGGACCGCGGTTCCGCCGCGGGGGTCTCGGCCGCGGCGGGGGGAGGACGCGGCTGCCCGGGAGGCCCGTCACCCCAGCGAAGGCTGGGGTCCATGCTGCACGGGAACGCGCACCGCTCTCATCGGCGAGGCGACGATTCGGCATGGATGCCAGCCTTCGCTGGCATGACGAAAAACAATAGCGGCTATCTGAAGGGATGCGCGGGGCTGCGCGATCAGCTCCGGACCGGGCTCGACTTCAGGGTCCGGGGATCGATGTCGACTGGGCCGGGCAGCTCGACCTCGCCGGCGTTCAGCACGCGCGCGGCCTCGCCCGCTTCCATGCACTGGGCGACGATCACCGGGAAATCGGCGTCGGAATGGCGCATCAGCGCGTCCTCGGTCGCCGCGGTGCAGGCCGCCTGGCTCTCGTAGCGCGTCTGGAGCATGCGGACGGGCTGGCAGGGGGCTTCGGCCTCGCCGCAGCCCAGAATCGCGATGATGAAAATCCCCGGTGTCATAACCGCTTAACCCTTTGCGACCGCCGCCGTTCCAAACGTTTCGCATGCGTTGCTTGGGGTTGCACCTCAGGATCACTACCTAGGAGCGCAGATGCGCCCCCTCGAAACCTCCGACAGCAGCGACAAGGCCGGCTGGGGCACGCTCCGCCGCTTCCTGCCCTATCTCTGGCCGGCCGACGCGCCCGGCCTGCGCGCGCGGGTGGTGATCGCCGTCATGCTCGTTCTCGTCGCCAAGGGCGCGACGCTCGTCATGCCGTTCGCCTACAAGGCGGCGATCGACCGGATGTCGGCGGGCATGGAGGCGGGCGTCGAGATCGCCGTCGCGCTCGTCGTCGCCTATGCGGCCGCGCGCTTCGGCGGCGTGCTGTTCGACAATCTGAGGAACGCGGTGTTCGAACGGGTCGGGCAGGACGCCGCCCGGCGCCTCGCCGAGAACGTCTTCCGCCACGTCCACCGCCTGTCGCTGCGCTTCCACCTCGAACGCCGCACCGGCGCGCTGACCCGCATCGTCGAGCGCGGCACCAAGAGCATCGACATGATGCTCTATTTCCTCCTCTTCAACATCGCGCCGACCTTCATCGAGCTCGCCGCCATCTGCATCATCTTCGGCGTCAAGTTCGGCCCCGGCCTGGTCGTCGCGACCCTCGTCATGGTGGTGGTCTACATCGCCTTCACCCGCATCGTCACCGAATGGCGGGCGAAGCTGCAGCGGCAGATGAACGAGGTCGACAACCAGGCCGTCGCCCGCGCCGTCGACACCCTGCTCAACTACGAGACGGTCAAATATTTCAACGCCGAGGAGCGCGAGGCGCGGCGCTACGGCGAGGCGATGCGCCACTTCGCCGACGCCTCGGTGAAGAACGAGACCTCGCTCGCCTGGCTCAACGTCGGCCAGTCGATGATCACCAACCTGATGATGGCCGGCGCCATGGCCTATACGGTGTGGGGCTGGAGCCGGGGGATGTTCACCACCGGCGACGTCGTCCTGGTCAACACCCTGCTCGCCCAGCTCTTCCGGCCGCTCGACATGCTCGGCTGGGTCTACCGCACCATCCGCCAGGGGCTGATCGACATGGAGGCGATGTTCGGCATCGTCGACACGCCCGCCGAGGTGCGTGACGCCCCGGGTGCCCCGGCGCTGCGCGTCGTCGAGGGCGAGGTGCGGTTCGAGGGCGTGCGCTTCGGCTATGATGCGGACCGCGAGATCCTGAAAGGCATCGACCTCCACGTGCGGCCGGGGACGATGCTCGCCGTCGTCGGCCCGTCGGGCGCCGGCAAGTCGACCCTCTCGCGCCTCCTGTTCCGCTTCTACGAGCCGACCGGCGGCCGCATCCTGATCGACGGCCAGGACGTGACGCAGGTGACGCAGGCGAGCCTGCGCGCGTCGCTCGGCATTGTCCCGCAGGACACGGTGCTGTTCAACGACACGATCGGCTACAACATAGGCTACGGCCGCGACGGCGCGACCCAGGCGGAGATCGAGGCCGCGGCGAAGGCGGCGGCGATCCACGACTTCATCGTCTCCCTGCCGCAGGGTTACGAGACGCCGGTCGGCGAACGCGGCCTCAAGCTGTCGGGCGGCGAGAAGCAGCGCGTGGCGATCGCCCGCACTCTGCTCAAGGACCCGCCGATCCTGATCTTCGACGAGGCCACCAGCGCGCTGGACAGCCGCACCGAGGCGGCGATCCAGGAGACGATGCGCAAGGTCGCCGCGCGGCGCACCTCGATCGTCATCGCCCACCGCCTCTCGACGGTGGTGGACGCCGACCAGATCGTGGTGCTGAACGAGGGCCGGGTCGCCGAACGCGGCACCCACGCCCGCCTGCTCCGCGCCAACGGCCTCTACGCCGACATGTGGACCCGCCAGCAGAGCGAGCGGGCGCTGGAGGAGGAAGCGGCGGAGTAGGCTCCGTCCCACCCGTCATCCCGGCGAAGGCCGGGATCTTAGGCCGAAACAGGCGCCGCGCTCTTCACCCCACGAGATCCCGGCTTCCGCCGGGGTGACGGGCTTATCCCGTCACCTCGAACTTCAGCAGCAAGGTGCGCTGGTGCGGCCCGTCCTTCGTGGGATTGTCGCGCAGGTCGAAATTGTCGTCGCTGATCACATAGAGATAGGTGCGTCCCCCCTGCTCGCGCACCGCCAGCCCCTCGTAATTGTCGGTGCTGAGCGGCTGGACCAGGGTGCCGAGCGTCCGCATGCGGCCGTCCGGAGACCGCGCGACGATGCCGCCGCGGCTGTCCATCCCGCCCGACCAGCTGCGGAACAGCACGTAGAGCGTGCCGTCCGAACCGAAATCCGCATCGACGGGGAACGCCACCTTCGGGTCGAGCTCGGGCGGCGCGGTGAGGCTGATGCGGGTGACGGCGCCGCGTTCGACGATCGCGCAGTTCGGCCCCGCCGCCGCCAGCCGCTCGGCGCAGGCGAAGAAGCGGTCCCGGTCGCCGGCGATCGCCTCGACGCCTTCGTTGTTGCCCATCTCCCCGAAGGTCGCGGCGAGGTCGATCCGCGTCTCGGTCGCCGGCGCGCCGAGGTCCCGATAGGCCCAGACGCGGTGGTTGCGCTCGAACGAGACAAGCCAGCCGTCGCCGTCGCGGGTCAGCCCTTCCGCGTCGCGCAGCACCTTCTCCTCGAGCGGCGCGCCGTCGGGGCCGTGGAGCTTGCCGATCGCCGCGTCGCGTACGCCGGTCAGCCGCCCGCCGCGCTCGACCGGCGCGAAGGTCGCCCAGCCGCCTTCGTCGATGATCGCGTGGAGCCGGCCGTCCTTCCAGCGCAGCGCCGAGAGGCTGCCGAAGCGCGGATCGGCGGAGGTGAGGTGCACGCCGCCGAGATAGCGCAGCGCCCCGATCCTTTGCTGCGCCGGATCGGCGGGATTGAGCGGGATCGCCTGCGCGGCGACCGGCACCGCCGGCGCCCCGGCCCGCTCGGGCGCGGAGGTCTGCGCGGCGCAGCCGGCGAGGAGGAAGGCGGCGAGCAGGGCGAAGCGCATCGATCAGGGTCTCCGAAGGGTCGCCACCGGCCTATCGGCTCGCCGCGCCGCTGCCAACCGCTCTCGACTTCGCGCGCGCCGCTGCCTAGCAGGGGCCGGTGGTGGAACCCATCTCGATCCTTCGCGAAACCTTCGGCTTTTCCGGCTTCCGCGGCGTTCAGGCGCAGGTGATCGACCGGGTGATGGCCGGCGAGCACACCCTCGCCGTCATGCCGACCGGCGCGGGCAAGTCGCTCTGCTACCAGATCCCCGCCCTCGCCCGCCCCGGCACGGCCCTGGTCATCTCGCCGCTCATCGCCCTGATGCACGACCAGATCCGCTCGGCCGACAGCTTCGGCATCCGCGCCGCTTCCCTCACCTCCGCCGACGACGACCGCGCCGAGACCCTGGCCCGGCTGAAGCGCGGCGAGCTCGATCTCCTCTACGTCGCGCCCGAACGCGCCAGCGGCGGCGGCTTTCGCGATCTCGCCGCGCGCACGCCGCTGTCGCTGATCGCCGTCGACGAGGCGCATTGCGTCTCCGAATGGGGCCACGATTTCCGGCCCGACTACCGGCTGCTCCGCCCGCTGCTCGATGCCTTTCCGGACGTGCCGCGCCTCGCGCTCACCGCCACCGCGGACCGCCAGACCCGCGCCGACATCCTCGTCCAGCTCGGCATTCCCTCGGACGGCCTGATCCTCGCCGGCTTCGACCGGCCCAACATCCGCTACCACGTCCGCCCGCGCGACGGCATCGGCCAGCAATTGAAGGGGCTGCTGGCGGACCAGCCGGGCCCCGGCATCGTCTATGTCCCGAGCCGCGACAAGGCGGAGCGGCTCGCCGAGCAGCTCGGCGCCTCGGGGCGCAAGGCGCTCGCCTACCATGCCGGGCTCGACCCCAGGGTCCGCGCCCGCAACCAGGCCGCCTTCGTCAATTCGGAGGAGATGGTGATGGTCGCGACCATCGCTTTCGGCATGGGCATCGACAAGCCGGACGTGCGCTTCGTCGCCCATGCGGGCCTGCCCAAGTCGATCGAAGCTTATTATCAGGAAACCGGCCGCGCCGGCCGCGACGGCGAGCCCGCCGAGGCCTGGCTGTTCTGGGGCGCGGACGATTTCTCCCGCGCCCGCCGCCGCATCGAGACCGAGGTGCCCGAGGACCGGCGGGGAAGCGAGCGCCAGCGCCTCAACGCCCTTGCCGCGATGGTCGAGACGCCCCAGTGCCGCCGCGCCCTCCTCCTTCGGCATTTCGGCGAGCAGCCGCCGGAGCGCTGCGGCAATTGCGACAATTGCCTCAGCCCCCCGACCACCGTCGATACCACCGAGGTCGCGCGCAAACTGCTCTCCGCCGCCTTCCGCACCGAGATGCGGTTCGGCATCACCCATCTCGCCGACGTGCTGGCGGGGCGCGAGACCGACAAGGTGATCGGCTTCGGCCACAACCGCCTCTCCGTCTTCGGCATCGCCGACGAGGAGGAAATGGCCCTGGTGAAGCCCGTCGCCCGCGCCCTCCTCGCCCGCGACGCGCTGCGCGCCGACGAGTTCGGCGGCCTCTCCTTCGGCCCCGCCGCCCGCGCTTTGCTCAAGGGGGAGGAGCGGCTGGAGCTCGTCCTGCCGCCGCGGCGCACCAAGCGCCGGCGCGGCGGCGCGGCGCAGGATTATCCGCACGATCCCCTGTTCGAGGCGCTCCGCGCCCGCCGCCGCGACCTCGCCGCCGAGGCCGGCGTGCCGCCCTACGTCATCTTCCACGATTCGACCCTGCGCGAGATGGCCGAGCTGAAGCCCGGCACGCTGGCGCGGATGGGCGAAGTCTCCGGCGTCGGCGCCGCCAAGCTCGAAAAATACGGCGCGGCGTTTCTCGACGTGATCCAGGCGCATGAGGAGGCGGCATGAAGCAGCTCGATTCGAACACCCGCGTGTCGCCCCAGATCCGCCCCGCCGATCTTCCCGGCCTCGCCGCCGCGGGCGTCGTCACCGTCGTCAACAACCGCCCGGACGGCGAGGAGCCGGGCCAGCCCACCTCCGCGGAGATCGAGGCGGCGGCGCAGGCGGCGGGGCTGAACTACCGCTACATTCCGATCGCCGGCGGCTTCTCGCAGGCCGAGGTCGAGGCGATGGCCGAGGCGCTCGAGGCCGGCCCGGTGCTCGCTTTCTGCAAGTCCGGCACCCGCTCCACCTTCCTGTGGGCGCTGGCCGAGGCGCAGCGCGGCGCCGATCCGGAGGCGCTCGCCGCGAAGGCCGCCGCGGCCGGCTACGATCTGACGCCGATCCGCCGCTATCTCGGCGGCTAGTTCAGGTCCTGCCGCCGGAAGGCACCGAAGGTCAGGCCGAACAGCCCCGCGATCCATGCGACCGTGACCGCCAGCGAGGTCGCCCAGCCCAGCTCGACCGCGCCCGCGCCCATCAGCTCCGCCCTGAGCGCCCGGCCCTCGACGATCCAGTCCTGCAGGTTGGCGAGGTGATAGCCCGGCAGCGCCTGGTAGAGGCCCCACATCAGGTCCGGTGCGCGGGCGCTCAGCATCGGGCCGAAGCGGAAGACGAGCCCCTCCACCGTCACCGCGACGATGGCGATGACGAGGCCGGCGATGGTCGATCGGGTCAGCACCGCCGCCAGGCTCGCATAGCCGATCGTCACCAGCCCCGGCGCCAGAGCGACGAGGGCCGCCTGCGCATGGGCGGCGAGGATCGTGCCGGCATTCACCCCGTCCGGGATCGGGTGCCCGGCGACGGTGTCGGTCGTCCACCCGCCGATCAGCGTGACCACCGCCGCGAGGAACAGCGAGACGGCGAAAAGCGCGAAGATCACCACATATTTGGCCGCGATCAGGCTGGCGCGCGCCCGGTGCGGGACGATCAGCTTCCACGTGTTCCAGCCATATTCGCCGGCGAAGGCGAGCGCGACGAAGGCGGCGATCAGATAGCGCCCCATCGCCTGGTTGGGCACGTGCCAGGCGACCACCGTCCCGTCGATCCACTCGTCCGGCGCCTGCGCCTGGGGCGGATCCGGATCGATCGCCGCGTCGCCGATCAGCAGGGCGAAGATGATCAGGAAGGCGATCGGGTAGATCCAGACCAGGAACCAACTCGCCTTGTGGCGGGTGAGCTTCAGCGCTTCGGCCGAAATCGCACTAAGCATCGTCGCTCTCCGTCCGGGTGATCGAAAGGAAGACCTCTTCGAGGTTGCGCTGGTCGGCGGCGAGCGAGAACAGGTCCGCCCCCGCCCCGACCAGCCTGCGCACCACTTCGGGCGCCTCCTCGCGCGTGGCGGCGACGCGCAGGGCGGCGCCGTCCGCCTCCACCGCCCATTTCGCCGCGAGCGCCGCCTCGGCGACCTCGATCGGCGCCGCCTCGACCCGGAGGCCGCCGTCGTGGCGCAGCAGGTCGGCGATGGTCGATTCGCGGACGATCTCGCCCTTGCTGATGATCGCGACGCGGTCGCAGACCTGCTGGACCTCGTGGAGCAGGTGGCTGGACAGGAACACCGTCTTGCCGCCCTCGTCCGCCAGCCGCCGGATCAGCGCCCGCATCTCCTGGATGCCGGCGGCGTCGAGGCCGTTCACCGGCTCGTCGAGGATGACGAGGTCGGGATCGTGGAGCAAAGCCGCTGCGACGCCGAGCCGCTGGCGCATGCCGGTCGAATAGCCCTTCACCTTGCGCTTCGCGTCCCGGGCGAGGCCGACCTGGTCGAGCAGAGCGTCGATCCGGTGCCCGTCGCCGCCATGCGTCTTCGCGAGAACCTCGAGGTTCCGCCGACCGGAGAGAAAGGGATAGAAAGCGCCGCCGTCGACCAGAGAGCCGACCCGGCGCAGCACCGAGGCGTTGCCGCGCAGATCCTCGCCGAACAGGCGGATCTCGCCCGCGCTCGGCGCGATCAGGCCGAGCAGCATGCGGATCGTCGTGCTCTTGCCCGCGCCGTTGGGGCCGAGAAAGCCGTACACCTCGCCCGCGCCGACGGCGAGCGTCACGCCCTTCACCGCCCGCACCGCGCCCCTGCGCCCGCCATAGGTCTTGCTGAGCCCAATGGTCTCGAGAACCGGCGTCCCCCCGTCTGTCACTCGCCCGTCCCCTTCACGCGCCCCTGAAGGTGTATGGGTGCATTGATACACCCGGCCTGTCAAGCGGGGTGCGGAAGCGAGGGAAGAGGGAAGCGGAGGCGGCGGGACGCAGCCACACCGTCATCCCGGCGAAGGCCGGGATCTCGGGTCGGAAAGGCGCAGGAGGCGAAGACGGCGGGACGCAGCCACACCGTCATCCCGGCGAAGGCCGGGATCTCGGGTCGGATGTGCCGTGAAATCGATGCAGCGCGCCATCCACGCCGGCGCCTTTCACCCGACGAGATCCCGGCCTTCGCCGGGATGACGGAAGGGGAAGGGCCCCGCGCTGATGAGGCGCCCGCCCCGCTCAGCCTTCCGCGTCGAGCACCCGGCGCGCCGCGGCTTCGTCCTCCTCGTCGACCATCAGCCGCACCGGGGTCAGCGTGCCGATACCGAGGCTGGAGAGGCCGGCGTCGAACAGCACGCTCTCGATCCCCTCCGCCGCCAGCCGCCCCCGCGCCATCTCGGCGGCCATGCCGTCGAAGAAGGTTTCGAGCTCGACGAGCGCCACTACCAGGGCACCACGTCGCCCGCCGCCACCTCGTCGGGTCGCGGCGTGCGGCCGAGCACGGCGTTGCGGTGCGGGAAGCGCCCGAACCGCTCGACGACGTCATGATGCTTCCGGGCGTAGTCGAGCTGCTCGGCGTCGCCGAGGGCCGTGAACAAGGCGAGGGAGCGGCGCTGGTCGTCCAGATCCTCGCTGTGCTGGAACGGCATGTAGAGGAAGCCGCGCTGCGGCTGCGTCAGCGCCTCGTCCAGTTCCCGCTCCACCGCGCCCTTGGCGATGGCCAGCGCCAGCGGGTCGGTCGAAAACTGGTCGGCATGGCCGCGAAACATGTTGCGCGGGAACTGGTCGAACAGGATCACCGCCGCCAGCGCGTCGCCCACGCTGCCGAGGAAGTGCGCGGCGGGAAATCCGCGCTGCTCTTCCCATAGTTCGCGGAAGCGCTCTTCGATCTCGGCGTCGAGCGCCGGATCGGCCTTCCACCATTGCTCCGGCGCGAGGCCGAACCAGAAATCGAGGACCTCGCTTTGCCAGTCCGCCATCAGGCCGCCGTGCCCCCGACCGTCAGCCCCTCGACGAGCAGGGTCGGCTGGCCGACGCCGGCGGGGACCGACTGGCCGCCCTTGCCGCACACGCCGATCCCTTCGTCGAGCGCCATGTCGTTGCCGATCGCCGCGACCTTTGTCAGCACCGTCGGCCCGTCGCCGATCAGGGTCGCGCCCTTGATCGGCGCGCCGAGCCGGCCGTTTTCGATCCGGTAGGCTTCGGTGCAGGAGAAGACGAACTTGCCGCTGGTGATGTCGACCTGGCCGCCGCCGAAGCTCTTGGCGTAGATGCCGTTCTTCGCCCGCGCCAGGATCTCGCCCGGATCGTCCTTGCCGCCGAGCATGAAGGTGTTGGTCATGCGCGGCATCGGCGCGTGGGCGAAGCTCTCGCGCCGGCCGTTGCCGGTCGGCTCGACGCCCATCAGCCGCGCGTTCAGCCGGTCGTGTATGTAGCCCTTGAGGATGCCGTCCTCGATCAGCGTGTTGCAGCGGGTCGGCGTGCCTTCGTCGTCGATCGACAGCGAGCCGCGCCGCTCGCCGATCGATCCGTCGTCGACCACGGTCACGCCCGGCGCCGCGACCCGCTCGCCGATGCGGCCGGAGAAAGCCGAGCTGCCCTTGCGGTTGAAATCGCCTTCCAGTCCGTGGCCGATCGCCTCGTGGAGCAGCACGCCCGGCCAGCCGGGCCCGAGCACCACCGTCATCTCGCCGGCCGGCGCCGCGACCGATTCGAGATTGACCAGGGCCTGGGCCAGCGCCGAGTCGATCGCCCGGTTCCACACCGCCGGGTCGAACAGATTGTCGTAGAGATAGCGTCCGCCCAGCCCGTGATAGCCGGTCTCGCGCCGCCCGTTCGCTTCGGCGACGATCTGGACGTTGAGGCGCACCAGCGGCCGGACGTCGTGGGCGACGAAGCCGTCGGGGCGCACGATCTCGATCACCGACCAGGAGGCGGCGAGCATCACCGACACCTGGGCGACGCGCGGGTCCCGCGCCCGGGCGGCGGCGTCGATCTCCTGGCAGAGCGCCACCTTCTTCGCGAAGGGGACGAGGCTCAGCGGATCGGAATCGGTATAGAGCGTCGCATTGGTCCGCCGCGGCGGCGCCGGGCGCGGATTGCCCGACGGCTCGAGCACCGACATCGTTTCGGCGGCGCGGCGGATGGCGGCTTCGGAAAGCTCGTTGGCATGGGCGAAGGCGGTGGTCTCGCCCGAGACGCCGCGCAGCCCGAAGCCGGCCTGGGTGTTGAAGTCCGCCGTCTTCAGCCGCCCGTCGTCGAAGCCGAACGCCTCGGAGGCGGTGTACTGGAGATAGAGTTCGCCGTCGTCGCAGCCCTTCAGCGCCTCCTCGGTGAGGCGGAGGGCGGAATCGGGCGACAAGGCTTCGCTGCGGTAGAGGAAGCGGCGGGGATCGGCGGTCAGGGTCATCCCTCCGATATAGGGCGCGCCCGCCCCGGCGCCAGCCCGTTCGCCCCGCCCCGCCTTATCGGCTATGCCCGCGCCGATGGGCATGCTGATGCAGAGTCTCTACCGGATCCGCCGCGCGCTCCTTCGCCGGCTGCGGCTGCGCACGCGCGGCGTCAAGGTGATGCTGTTCAACCCGGCGGGCGAGATCCTCCTCATCCGCAACAGCTACGGCCCCAGCCACCTCTTCGTCCTCCCCGGCGGCGGCATCGGCCGCGGCGAGACGCCGGAAGCCGCCGCGGCGCGCGAGGTGAAGGAGGAGGTCGGGCTCGACGTGCACGGCCTCGCCCGCGTCTCGGAGCATTTCAGCGCCGCCGAGGGCAAGCGCGACACCATCCACCTGTTCGCCGGCCGCGCGGACGGCGCGCCGCGGACGGACAGTTTGGAGATCGAAGAAGCCCGCTTCTTCCCCCTCGACGCGCTGCCGCCCAACGCGTCGGCCGCCACCCTGCGCCGGATAGCGGAGTACAAAGGCGAGCGGAGGTCCGACGGGAGCTGGTGAGGCGGTGCAAGTCCGTCATCCCGGCGAAGGCCGGGATCTCAGCCCGGAAAGGGTGCGGATTCGGTGCAGCGCCGGCGCAACCCGTCATCCCGGCGAAGGCCGGGATCTCAGGCCGGACAGGATGCGGACTCAGTGCAGCGCGCCATCGACGCCGGCGCCTTCATCTCCACGAGATCCCGGCCTTCGCCGGGATGACGATGGGGCCCGGCCTTCGCCGGGATGACGGTGGGGGGCGGCCTTCGCCGGGATGACGTCGGGGCCAGCCGCCGCCAGGCTTACGCCCCGCCCTGGTCCGCCGCGCCGCCCTTCAGCACGAAGCGCTTGTCGCAATAGCCGCAGTCGACGAAGCCTTTCTCGTCGATCTGCATGTAGACGCGCGGATGGCCGAGCGCGGGGTGGATGTCGGACGCCCCGTCGCAGGCGACGCGCGGCGTCGTGACGAAGCTGATCTCGGGCGTGTAGCGGTCGGTCTGCATCGCCCGGCGCCTTAGCAATGCCGGTCCCGCCCGGCAATCGCCCGCGAAATTCCCGCTTCCGCCGCCGCGCCCGATCGCATAGCGTCCGCGGCGCAACGCCCGGCGGCTTGGCCGGGGCGCGGCACAGGGGGAGGGATGATTGACCCGTAACGCCGTTCACGGCCTCGGCTGCGCCGCCTGATGTCCCGTCGCGGGATCAGCCACATGGAACCTGAAGCGCGTCCCAAGCGCTTAATGGCAAACAGCTTTAGGAGCCCGATGTGAGCAGGAAATGCCGCGGGCTCGCCGTAACGGGGTTGGTCCTGGCCGCAGCCTTTCCGGCGGCGGCCTACGCACAGGACAAGGGGTCCGGCGAGTATCGTAACGCGCGCGCCGCGCCTTCGCCTTATGGCGATCGGCTCGGCCCCGAAATCCGCCCCGGCGAAGCGGTCGCGCCGCCCGCCGAAACCCGCCTGATCGAGAGCATCCCGCTCGCCGAGAACGCGCAGGTCGGCCTCGGCTTCTTCTCGGTCGTCGGATCGACCGAGAAGGAGCAGATCCGCCGCCGCACCGATCCCGCCCTCACGCTGCGGGACCGCGGCAGCCGCGTCGCCGGGGCCGGCTTCTCGATCCGCTTCTAGGCTTCCGGGGCTTTCGCCGCCCGCGCCGCCGCGCTAGGAACAGGCGGTGAACGCGCCGCTCCGCAAGATCATCCATGTCGACATGGACGCCTTCTTCGCGTCGGTCGAGCAGCGCGACGATCCGGCGCTGCGCGGCCGCCCCGTGCTGGTGGGCGGCGGCGGGCGCAGCGTGGTGCTGGCGGCCTCGTACGAGGCGCGGCCCTCCGGCGCGCGATCGGCGATGCCGATGGCCGAGGCGCG
>JBKBVA010000044.1:0-12734 GCA_046289665.1 Allosphingosinicella sp. | reverse complement strand
GGTGGTCGATATGGTGTAGTTGGCTGGCGCCTCCCGCAGGCGATCGGTGCGGATATATTCCGCGTCGAGGGTCAGCCAGTCGGTGGGCTTGATCAAAACCCGTGCCTGGTAGGTGTCCTTGTCCCAGCCGCCCAGCCGACCGCCGGCGTGTGGGGGCCGCCCAAAGCCTCGATCAGGCCGTCATAGCGGCCGCCGGCCAGCACCGTGCCCTGCGCGCCCAGGCGGTCGGTGACGAATTCGAAGGCGGTGTGGCGGTAATAATCGAGGCCGCGCACCAGCCGCGCGTTGCGGGTCCAGGCGACGCCGGCGGCGTCGAGCCCGGCGGTGACCTGTTCGAAGAAGGCCCGCGCCTCGTCGGTCAGGAAGGCGTCGATGTCCGGCGCGCTGTCGGCGGCCGGCCGGTCGCGCGGATCCTTGCTGTCGAGGATGCGCAGCGGGTTCTTGTCGAGCCGGGCGAGGCTGTCCTCGGACAGATCGCCGCGATGCGCCTCGAAATGCGCGACCAGAGCGGCCCGCCAGGCGTCGCGCGTCTCGGCGTCGCCCAGCGTGTTGAGCTGCAGCGTCACCCCTTCGGCGATGCCGAGCTCGCGCAGCAACTGGTCCGCCATGACCAGCAATTCGACGTCGGCGGCCGGCGAGTCCGAGCCGATGATCTCGGCATCGAGCTGGTGGAACTGGCGGAAGCGGCCCTTTTGCGGCCTCTCGTAGCGGAACACCGGGCCGTGCGTGGCGAGCTTCAGCGGCGCGTGCTGCTGCCAGCCTTCGGACAAATAGGCGCGGCAGATGCCGGCGGTGAATTCGGGGCGGAGCGTCAGGCTGTCGCCGCCGCGGTCCGGGAAGGTGTACATTTCCTTCGAGACGATGTCGGTGGTCTCGCCGATCGAGCGGGCGAAGACTTCCGTCGCCTCGAACACCGGCAGCTCGGCGCGCCGGAACGCATAGAGCCGGCGCACCCGCTCGAACGTCTCGACGACACGCGCGAAGCGGTCGGCCTCCTCGCCGAATATGTCCTGCGTCCCCCGGATGCGCTGCGGTCCCTTGCTCATGCTGGCGCCCTTAGCATTTTTGGACCCGGTGGAAAGGGACGGGTGACGGATGCCGCGCGAAGCGTTAAGCGCCGCCGCCCATGAACATCGATCTCATCCCCGTGGGCGCCAACCCGCCCGAAAACGTCAACGTCATCATCGAGGTCCCGGTCGGCGGCGAGCCGGTCAAATACGAATATGACAAGAAGAGCGGCGCCTTGTGGGTGGACCGCATCCTCCACACGCCGATGCGCTACCCGACCAATTACGGCTTCATCCCCCACACCCTCTCGCCGGACGGCGACCCGCTCGACTGCATGGTGGTCGCCCGCTCCCCCTTCATCCCGGGCTCGGTGGTCCGCGTCCGGCCGATCGCCGTCCTGTTCCTCGAGGACGAGGCCGGCGGCGACGAGAAGATCCTTGCCGTGCCGGACAACAGCACCTTTCCCTATTACGACGCGGTCGCGACCGGCGAGGACCTGCCCGCCATCGTCCGCCAGCAGGTCGAGCATTTCTTCACCCACTATAAGGACCTGGAGCCGGAGAAGTGGGTACGGATCGGCACCTGGGGCGACAGGGCCGAGGCCTGCCGGGTGATCGCCGAGGCGATCGAGGCCGCCAAGGCCGCAAAGGCTTCATAAGGCTGGACGGTTCCCCCGCGAGGCGGCATCGGACCGGAGCCTGAAGGAGACGATTCGATGCGCCTCAAGACCCTGTTCGCCGCCACCGCCCTCACCCTCGGCGCCTGCGCCACCACCCCCGCGGCCGAGGTCCGGGCGCCCGCTTTCGCCTCCGAGGCCGGGGCCGAGGCGAACGTCGCCGCCGCTCTGGCGCGGATCGAGGCGCTGGAGCCGCTGGTCAATGCGGTGATCGCCACCAGCCCGACCGCGCTCGACGAGGCGCGCGCGCTCGACCGCGCCGGGCGCGGCGGCTCGCTGTTCGGCATGCCGATCCTGATCAAGGACAATATCGAGATGGCGGGCCCGCTGCCGACCACGGCGGGCAGCCTCGCCCTCGCGAACAACGTCACCAACCGCGATGCGCCGCTCGTCGCGCGCCTGCGCTCGGCGGGCGCGGTGATCGTCGGCAAGGCCAACCTGTCGGAATGGGCCAATATCCGCGACAACGATTCGATCTCCGGCTGGAGCGCGGTCGGCGGCCAGAGCCGCAACCCCCATGCCCTCAATCGCAACGGCTGCGGATCGAGCACCGGCAGCGGAGTCGCGGTGGCGGCGGGCATGGTCCCGGCCGCGATCGGCACCGAGACCGACGGATCGATCACCTGCCCCGCCGCGATCAACGGCATCGTCGGCTTCAAGCCCACGGTCGGCCTCGTCAGCCGCACCCACGTCGTCCCGATCAGCCACAGCCAGGATACGGCCGGGCCGATGACCCGCACGGTGCGCGACGCCGCTTTGGTGCTGAGCGCGATGGCCGGCACCGATGCGGCCGATCCGGCCACCAGGGAAGCCGACGACCGGCGCCGCGACTATGCCGCCGGCCTTTCCGACCAGGCGCTGGCCGGCAAGCGGATCGGCGTGCTGCGCTTCGCCACCGGCTTCGGCACCAACGAAGCCTTCGAGGAGGCGCTGGCGACGCTGCGCGCGCAGGGCGCGACCCTGGTCGACATCGACAAGTTCGAGCATCGCGGCACGATCGGCCAGAACGAGTTCACCGTCCTGCTCACCGAGTTCAAGGCCGATCTCAACGCCTATCTCACCACCACCCCGCCGAGCGTGCGCACCCGCACCCTCGCCGACGTCATCGCCTTCAACAACGCCCATGCCGACCGCGAGCTCGCCCTGTTCGGCCAGGACATTTTCGAGCAGGCCGAGAAGACCAAGGGCCTCGACGATCCCGAGTACAAAAAGGCGCGCGAGACCAGCTTCCGCCTCGCCGGGCCCGAGGGCATCGACAAGATGCTGAAGGACAACGACGTCGTCGCCCTGGTCAGCCCGACCGTCGCCGCCGCCTGGCTGATCGACGCGGTGCACGGCGACCAATATCCCGGCGGCGGCGCCGGCAGCCTCGCCGCGGTCGCCGGCTATCCGCACCTCACCGTGCCGATGGGGACGGTGAAGGGGCTGCCGGTGGGCCTCAGCTTCATCGGCCCGAAATGGGGCGACCAGCTCATCCTCTCGCTCGGCTACGATTACGAGCAGGCCTCCCAGAAGAGGGTCGAGCCGCGCTTCCTCCGCTCGATCGAGGAGAGCCCCGAGGTGGCCCCGCACCTGGAACAGAGGGCGGCGCGCTAACCTGCCTCCCCATTGCCAGATGGGGAGGGGGACCACCCGAAGGGTGGTGGAGGGGTAGAAGGCGAGGGGGTCGGCGGATCGCGCGCGAAGCGCCGGGTTCCGCGACATGTACCCCTCCACCGGCTTCGCCGGTCCCCCTCCCCGCCGCTGCGCGGCAGGGAGGCAGCGATGCCCCCGATCAGGCCGACCGACGCCCCCCGGGCTAGCGCTTGCGCGGCCTCTTCTTCGCCGCCGCGCGCAGGCCCGCCTCGCGCGCGCGCTGCGCCCAGCGCTGCATCGCCTCCGGATCGTCATAGACGTCGATCGGCGCGCGGCGGTAGTTCATCGTGCCGGTCTTGCCGCCGCCGAAATCGACCTCGAAGCGCGCGCAGCCCTGGGCGTCCCACAGCGCATCGCTCTCCTTGTCCGCCTTGAACCAGATCTCCCCGTCGTCGAGGATCGCGAAGACGATGGCGTCGAGATAGAGGGTGACGCCGCCCATCATCGGCCGCTTCGACACGGTGCCCAGCGGCGCCAGCGCCTCCTCGACCCAGGCGAACAGCCCCTCCTCGGCGCTCATCCGGCGGTGAACCTGAGGCCGACGATGCAGCCGATCAGGCCGAGCAGCAGCAGGATTCGCAGCGAATTGACCGGCTCGCCGAACCACCAGATGCCGACGATCACCGTCCCCGCCGCGCCGATCCCGCCCCACACTGCATAGGCCGTCCCCATCGGGATGGTCCGCGCGGCATATTCGAGCAGCCCCATCGACAGCGTCACCGAGACGAGGAAGCCGATCGTCCACGGCACGTTGCGGAAGCCGTCGACGAAGCGCAGGCAGGTGGTGAAGCCGACCTCGAACAGCCCGCCGAGGATGAGCCAGAACCAGGCCATCAGGCACTCTCCTCCAGGTTGAGAGGCGAGGCGAGGAAATCCGCCCGGGCGATGGCGTAGACGACGTGCATCACCGCGCGCGTGCCGACCGTCGCCGTCTGGCGCCGCTCGGTGAGCCGCGCGCCGATCTTCTCCAGCGCCCGGCGGGAGCGCAGATTCTCCTCGCCGACCCGGAACATCACCTGCTCCACGGCGCCGAAGGCGTGGCGCAGCATCAGCCGCTTGATCTCGCGGTTGGCCGGCCCGCCCCAATGGTCGCGGGCGAGGAAGGTCCAGCCGATCTCGACCTCGCCGGCCTGCGCGAACTGGAAGGAGTAACGCGAGCTGCCGATCGCCCGGCCGGAGCCGCGTTCGGCGACCAGCAAGGCGCCGCCGGAGCGGATGCTGTCGTCGAACAGGGGATCGAACACCGCCCGCTCGTGCCGGTCCCGCGCGGGGTGGAGCGCCCACAGCAGCGGATCGGACGCGACCGCGTAGAGCGCCTCCCGGTCCGCCTCCCTGAGCGGGCGGAGCCGCAGCGTGGGCCCGGCGAGCGTCGGCTGGAGGTCGAGGCTCATGCGCCGGGCTCCACCGCCGGCATCGGCGCATCGCCCCTGCTCCGCCGCGTCGCGACGAGGCAGGCGATGACGATCATCGCCGCGCCGATCAGGGTGAGCGGGCGCACCGGCTCGGCGAAGAACAGGAAGCCGAACAAAGACGCCCAGACGAAGCCGGTATATTCGACCGGCGCCAGATGCTGCGCCTCGGCCCGCTTGTAGCCCCAGGAGAGCAGCATCAGCGAGACGAAGGCGAGAATGGCGGCGATCAGGATGCCGGGCACGTGCTCGCCCGCCGGCAGATCGGCGAGGAACGGCGCGGCAATGAGGAAGCAGGCGCTCATGATCGCGCTCATGAAGAAGGCGATCTCGACCGGCCCGGCGAGCAGGGCCTGCTGGCGCATCAGGATGATGTTGTAGGCGTAGAGGGCGGCCGAGCAGAGGATGGCGATCGAGCCGTGCAGCGCCTCGCGCCCGAGCTGCGCCTCCATCTGGCCGCCGAGGATCACCACGACGCCGGCGAAGCCGAGCAGCGAGGCGAGCACGGCGCTGCGCTCGATCTTCTCCTTGAGAATGAGCGCCGCGAGATAGAGCGCGACGAGCGGCGCCACGAAGGCGAGCGCGATCGCCTGCGCCATCGGCACCCGCGCCAGGCCCCAGAAGAACAGGATCGCCATGAAGCTGGAGAGGATGCCGCGCACCAGGTGCACCCGCATCGTCGCCGGTCCCGGCCAGGCGACGCGGTGCCAGAGGAACAGCACCCCGCCGATCCCCGCCCCCGCCAGCGTCCGCCACAGAAGCGCGTTATAGGCGCCGATCTCGAGCGACAGCCCCTTCATCACCGCGTCCATCAGCGAGAAAGCGGCGATGCCGAGCGCCGCCACGCCGAACGGGAGGGCTATTCCGGAGCTGTGCGCCTGCGTGGCCATGGCGCGCCGATAGCGCGGGGCGCACCCCGCGTCACGAGCCGCTTTGCCGCTATTCCGCCGGGTGCGGCGCGCCGCGCCACTGGGGCCAGGCCTCGCGGGTGACGCGGAGCGCCGAGCGCAGGAACAGGAAGGCGATCACGGCCGCCACGACGATGTCGGGCCAGGGCGAATCGAACAAGGCCACGCCGCCCGCCGCGACGATCACGCCGCTATTGCCGATCACGTCGTTGCGCGAACATTCGAAGGTGCTCGACAGGTTCACATTGTCGTTCTTGAAGCGCCACAGCAGCTTCAGGCAGTAGAGGTTCGCCGCCAAGGCGAGCCCGCCGAAGATCAGCATCAGCGTCGAGGAAGGCGGCACTTCGTAGAGCAGCTTGATGCCGATCTGGTAGAGCACGCCGAGCCCGAGGAAGAGGATGAAGCCGCCCTTGAACAGGGCCGCCCCGGCGCGCCAGCGGTCGGAGCGGTCGAGCGCGTAGAGGCTGACGGCATAGACCAGGGCATCGCCGAGCATGTCCATCGAATCGGCCATCAGCGCCGCCGAGCGCGCGATGATGCCGGCGCCGAACTCGATCGCGAACATCGCCGCGTTGATCGCGAGGACGATGATCAGGACGCGGCGTATGTCGCTGCGCCGGGCCGCGATCCGGGCGAGCTCGTCGCCCTTGGCATCGCAGCAATGGGCGCTCATTCCGCCGCTTCCGTGACCGGCGGGGCGTCGCTCATCCCCGCCTCGATCTCGGCCGCCTTGGCCTCGACCAGCCGGACGATATGGTCGACCATGTCAGCGTCGCGGACATGGTGGTCGGTCACGCCCGACAGGTAGACCATGTGCTTGCCCTGGCCGCCGCCGGTGATGCCGATGTCGGTCTCGCGCGCCTCGCCGGGGCCGTTGACCACGCAGCCGAGCACCGAAAGCGACAGCGGCGTGCGGATGTGGGAGAGCCGTTCCTCCAGCGTCTGGACGGTGCGGATCACGTCGAAGCCCTGGCGCGCGCAGGACGGGCAGGAAACCACGCGCACGCCGCGGTTGCGGATGCCGAGGCTCTTCAAAATCTCGAAGCCGACCCGCACTTCCTCCTCGGGCTCGGCCGAGAGCGAGACGCGGATCGTGTCGCCGATGCCGAACCACAGGAGCGAGCCGATGCCGATCGCGCTCTTCACCGTGCCGCCGCGCAGCCCGCCCGCCTCGGTGATGCCGAGGTGCAGCGGGCAATCGACCGCGTCGGCGAGCTGCTGGTAGGCGGCGACGGCGAGGAACAGGTCCGACGCCTTCACGGCCACCTTGTACTCGCGGAAATCATGGTCCTCGAGCAGGCGGATATGGTCGAGCGCGCTCTCGACCAAGGCCTCCGGGCACGGCTCGCCATATTTTTCGAGCAAATCCTTTTCGAGGCTGCCGGCATTGACGCCGATGCGGATCGCGCAGCCGTTCGCCTTGGCGGCGTTCACCACCTCGCGCACCCGCTCGGCCGAGCCGATATTGCCCGGATTGATGCGGAGGCACGCGGCGCCGGCGTCGGCCGCTTCCAGCGCGCGCTTGTAGTGGAAATGGATGTCGGCGACGATCGGCACGCGCGCGGCGCGGACGATCTGCTTCAGCGCCTCGGTGGAGGCCTCGTCGGGGCAGGAGACGCGGATGATGTCGGCGCCCGCTTCCTCGCAGCGGCGGATCTGGGCGATCGTCGCCTGGACGTCGGACGTCACCGTGTTGGTCATGGTCTGCACGGTGACGGGCGCGTCGCCGCCGACCGGCACGTTGCCGACCATGATCCGGCGGGAAGGGCGTCGCGCGATATCGCGCCAGGGGCGTACGGACATGGTCCCGATATAGGGCCTTGATGTTGCGAACGAAAGGCGGCCTCGTGCGCCGCCTCAGGCGCGGCGGCGGACCGCCTGGGCGGGCGCGGCCTTAGCGGCCGGCGCGTCGCCGCTCCCGCCCGCGCCGAGCAGGAATTGCTGGGCGGCGACGGCGGGCATCGGCCGCGACAGGTGGTAGCCCTGGCCGTAGCCGACGCCGAGGCGCGACAAAGCGGCGGCCTCGCCGGCCGTCTCGATCCCTTCCGCGACGATCGCGCAGCCGAGGCCGGCGGCGAAGCCGACCATCGCCTCCGCGAGCGCGCTGCGCGCGGGATCGGCATCGACATCGCGGGTCAGGCTCATGTCCAGCTTGAGGATGTCCGGCTTCAGGTCGAGGATCCGCCGCAGGCCGGAATAGCCGGCGCCGACGTCGTCGATCGCGATTCGCACCCGGCCGCGCAGGCGGTCGAGGGCGCGGCAGAGTTCACGGTGGTCGGCCACGTTCGAATGCTCGGTGACCTCGACGACCAGCCGCCCGTCGGCGGAGGCGGCGAGCGCCTCCTCGAGCAGGCCGGAGGTGACCGTCGCCGGCGAGACGTTGACGGCCAGATAGAGGTCGTCCGGAATGTAGGGGAGAGCGCGCACCGCCTGGCGGACTGCGAGCATTTCGAGCTCGGCGCCGAGGCCCAGGCTTTCCGCCTCGGTGAACCACAGGTCCGGCGTCCTGCCGTCGCCGCCGGCGAAGCGGGCGAGGGCCTCCACCCCGACGGCCGCGCCGGTGTCGAGCCGGTGAATGGGCTGGAAGACCATCGACAGGCTCTCGCCGCCCAGCACGCCGCGGATCCGCGCCAGCCCCGCCTCGCGCGCGGCGCCGTCGCGCATCTCCCGCTCGATCTCGTCGACCGCCAAGGCGGCGAAGGCGCGCATCGTGCCGAGGTCGCGCTCGGTCAGCGAGTAATCGGGGCTGCGGCTGAGGCAGCAGAAGCTTCCGTAGACGGTCCCGTCCTTCAGCCGCAGCGGCACGTCGAGGTGCGCGCCGACCGGCAGCGCCTCGGTGATGGGGAGGGTGCGGGCGAAGGGTATGTCCAGCGCGTTGTGGATGAGCTCGGGCAGGCGGCCTTCCAGGATATGGTGGCAGAAGCTTTCGTCGTTCGGCTCCGAATCGCCCGGCGCGGACGGCACCGGAAGGTCGGTGCGAATGTGGGTGAACTGCCGCCGCCCGTCGAAGTAGCGGGCGGCGAAGGCGATCTCCATGCCGAGATGGGCGCGCACCGCATCGAGGATGCGGTCGACGACCGACAGCTCCTCGTCCGCGCCGCCCGGCCCGGCGCTGAGGAACCCCGCCAGCGGGTTGGCATTGCGGCTGTCGGTCATTCTCTCACCCTCTTCACGAAAGCTCCGGAAATGGAGGGCAGAGCTTAGTTTTTCGTGAAGGGCGTGGTGGCCCGCGGCCGATGCCCGCCGCCCCGAGCGGAGCGGCGGGCGCCGTTCCCGTTAGAGCAGGAAGTCGCTCGACACGAGGCTCACGCTTCCCGGCAGCAGGATCTCGAAATCGGCGATGCCGTCGCCGCCGATGTCGCCCTGCACCCAGGTGTCGGTGCCGTCGAAGAAGGCCCGCAGCTCGCCGGCGGTCGCGGTGAAGGCGGCGCTGCCGACGAAGGTGAAGGCCTGGTCGCCCGCCACATTGATGTCGGCGTCCCAGCCGGCAAGGTCGATCAGGTCGGTGCCGCTCGCGAAATCGGTGATCGTGTCGGCGGCCGCGCCGGTTCCGCTCTCATAATAGCCGATCCGGAACGTGTCGGCCCCCGCCCCGCCCGTATAGGTGTCGGCGCCCGCACCGCCGACCAGCAGGTCGTCGCCGTTGCCGCCGTCGAGCGTGTCGTCGCCGGCGCTGGCGCGGATCGTGTCGTTTCCGTCCGCCCCGCTCAGCACGTCGTTGCCGCCGCCGCCGTAGATCAGATTGTCGAGGGCGTTGCCGGTGCCGGTAAAGCTGCCGCCGAAGGCGTTCCAGCTGAGATTTTCGACATGGTCACCGAGCGTGTAGACGCTGAGCGTCGTATAGATGTGGTCGATCCCCTCCCCGGCCAGCTCGACCACCACGTCGCCGGCATCGTCGACCAGGTAGACGTCGTCGCCGTCATTGCCCTCCATGTAGTCGGCGCCGGTGCCGCCGGCGAGCGTGTCGCCGCCGCTGCCGCCGTAGAGGCTGTCGTCGCCGCCCAGCCCGCCGAGATAGTCGTAGCCGTCGCCGCCCGACAAAGTGTCGCCCGAAGCGCCGCCGTACATGTGATTGTGCTCGGCATTGCCGGTGCCGGTGAAGCTGCCGGTGCCGGTGAAGCGCAGATGCTCGACATTGGCGCCCAGCGCGTAGGCGGCGAGCGTGGTGCGCACCTCGTCCGTCCCTTCGCCGGCCGCCTCGGAGACCGTGTCGCCGGTATCGTCGACATAATAGATGTCGTTGCCGAGGCCGCCGGCCATGAAGTCGGCGCCGAGGCCGCCGTCGAGCAGGTCGTTGCCGCCGCCTCCGTTCAAGATGTCGTCGCCGCCGAGACCGTAGATCTTGTCCGCGGCCGAAGTACCGGTCAGCGTGTCGTTTCCGGACGTTCCAGTGATCGTCGCCATAGGATTTCTCCTCGTCTTGCCCGCGCGCGCCCCACCGGCACGACTCGACAGGCCGGCAAGATGATCCTCCCAATCTTGTCCTTACGCCAGCGAAATGGAGGTGAGGATGCGGGTAACCGCGTCTTGCGGAACCGAGGCGGAGCGGGTGCGTCGTCCAGGCCTATGCCTAAGCCCTTCTTCACGATCGGACATTCGACGAGGACGATCCCGGAGTTCGTCGCGCTGCTGCGCGCGGGCGCGGTGGGTCTCGTCGTCGATATTCGCACCGTTCCGCGCTCGCGCACCAACCCGCACTACAACGAGGATGCGCTCGGCCCCGCTTTGGCGGAGTATCAGATCGGCCACACCCGCATCGCCGCGCTCGGCGGACTGCGCAAGCGGGCGCGCGAGGTGCCTGCGGAGGCCAACGGCTGGTGGGCGAATCGCAGCTTCCACAATTATGCCGACCACGCCCTCTCCGATGCCTTCCGCGATGGCCTCGAGACGCTCGTCGCGCTCGGCCGCGAGCGGCGGGTGGCGATGATGTGCTCCGAGGCGGTCTGGTGGCGCTGCCACCGCCGCCTGGTCGCCGACTGGCTGCTCGCCCGCGGCGAAGATGTCTTCCACCTGATGGGCGCCGACAAAGTGGAGCCGGCGCGGCTCAGCGCGGGGGCGCGGGTGGAGGACGGGCGCGTCACCTATCCCGCCTGAGCCCGCCTCAGCCCTCCTTCGGCGGGCGCCCCCTCTTCCTCTTCTCCGGCGGCGCCACCTTGACGCCGCGCCGCGCCAGCGCGTCGCGCAGCAGCACTTCGATCTGGGCGTTGACGCTGCGGAAATCGGCCGCCGCGCACCGCTCCAGCGCGTCCCACAGCGCCGGCTCGATGCGCAGCGGATAGGCTTTCTTGGGGTCGGGCATCGGCCCTACTGGTAGAGCGAGCCGGCGTTGACCACCGGATGGGTCTCGCGCTCGGAGCAGAGCACCACCATCAGGTTCGACACCATCGCTGCGCGGCGCTCGTCGTCCAGCTCGACCACGTCCTTTTCCGAAAGGAGCTGGAGCGCGCTCTCGACCATCGAGACGGCGCCGAGCACCAGTTTGGCGCGCGCGGCGATCACCGCTTCGGCCTGCTGCCGGCGCAGCATCGCTTGGGCGATCTCGGAAGCGTAGGCGAGGTGCATCAGCCGCGCCTCGTCGATGGTGATGCCGGCGCGGGCGACCCGCTCCTGCAATTCCGCCTCCAGCCCTTCGCCGACCACCTCGGCATCGCCGCGCAAGGTGATCTCCTGATGCTCGACATCGTCATAGGGATATTTGCCGGCGATCGCGCGGATCGCGCTCTCAATCTGGATGTCGATGAACTCGAGGTAATTGTCGACGTCGTAGAGCGCCTGGGCGGTGTCGGTGACGCGCCACACCACGTTGGCGGCGATCTCGATCGGGTTGCCGCGCAGGTCGTTCACCTTCAGCCGGTCGGAGGTGATGTTGTGGATGCGGGTCGAGATCTTGGTGCGGGTCAGCCACGGCAGCCGCCAGCGCAGGCCGGTGGTGCGGTCGGTGCCCTTATAGTCGCCGAACAGCAGGATGGCGGCGGCCTGGTTGGGCTGGAGGAAGTAGAAGCCCGCCGAGACGAAGATCAGCGCCGCGATCGAGGCGACGAGCAGCACCAGCGCGCCCGCGCCGCCGCCGCCCTGCGACAGCCACAGCAGACCGGCGACGCCGCCGGCGATGGTGGCGAGGAGGACGAGCAGCATCGCATAGCCGCTCTGGGTGTGGGCCGGCCGCTCGACCGAGAGGCGCAGCGCATTGGGCAGCGGGGCCGGGGGGATGGCGGTGTCGTTCATGGCGATTCTCCCTGTAATGCTGATATCATATTTATATCCCGGCCGGGGAGTCAACCGAAACCGGCCGCGCTTGCCGCCTTGGGGCGGTGGGGATAGGGGACGCCGCTGGCGCCCTTTCCCCCGCCGCAGCACGGAGCCCCGATGACCGACACCGCCCAAGCCCGCAGCTGGAAGCTCGTCGTCCACGGCGGCTCCGGCGTCATCGAACGCGGCCTGCTCGGCCCGGAGGAAGAGAGGGACATACGCGCCGCGCTCGACTCGGCGCTGGCGGTGGGCGCGGCGGTGCTGGAGGCGGGCGGGGCGGCGCTGGACGCGGTTGAATCGGCCGCGCGCTTTCTCGAGGACGATCCCCATTTCAACGCCGGCCGAGGGTCGGTCTTCACCTTTCAAGGCACCAACGAAATGGACGCCGCCATCATGGACGGCGCAACCCGCGACGCCGGCGCTGTTACCGGGGTGACCGCGACCAAGAATCCGGTGAGCCTCGCCCGCAAGGTGATGGAGGAGAGCCCGCACGTCTTCCTGTCGCGCGAGGGCGCCGACCAATTCTCCCGCGAGCACGATCTGGAGCAGGTCGGCCCCGAATGGTTCGCCACCGCCGAGCGCCGCCGCCAGCTCGACGAGATGAAGGCGCAGCCCGACCATTATTTCGACGAGGAGCTGAAATACGGCACGATCGGCGCCGTCGCGGTGGACGTGCACGGCCACGTCGCCGCCGCCACCTCGACCGGCGGCCTCACCGCTGCTCGGCGTTCGCTTCGTCCGAGGTCCGCATCCACGTGCTGGGCCGGCCGGAGTTCCGGGTGCTGGCCCTCGACGCGCCGGAGGTGGCCGGCCACCTGGTCGCCTCCGACCGAGAAACGACCGGGTGAG
>JBKBVA010000445.1:0-502 GCA_046289665.1 Allosphingosinicella sp. | reverse complement strand
ATGGCGAGGATGCCCTGCTCGCCGCCGACGATGCCGAACTGGCGAGGCATATTCGCTCGCTGATCGTGGACCGGGCCTTGCGCGCCCGTCTTGCGGCGGCAGCCCGCACGCCGCCGGCCGGGGTCGACTGGCGCGATGTCGCCCCGCTCTACGAGGCCGAATATGCGGCGGCCATCGCCGCGGTGGCCTAGCTGGCGGCGGGTGGCGCGTCCTCGCCGGCGCGATCCTCGCGCGGCAGGGCCCAGGCGAGATAACCGACCATCACGAAGGACACCGCGAAGGTGACGCCGTGCGGGATGAGGGCCGCGGCGGTCGCGAGCGGCAGCGGCACGCCGAGAGACTGGTAGCAGAGGATGACGGTGGCCTCATAGACCCCCAGATGGCCCGGCGCGATCGGCGCCATGGTCGTCAGCCCGAGTGCGGCGACCACCAGCACCGCGGCGGCGAGTGAGGGCTCGATGCCGACGGCGACCTGCACGGCCAGCACCGCCACCACCTCCAT
>JBKBVA010000444.1:0-503 GCA_046289665.1 Allosphingosinicella sp. | reverse complement strand
CAAGGGCCTGAGGGCCGAGTTGGCCGAGGGCGTGGGCGCCGGCCGCAGCCTGGTGGTGCCTGGGGTGTGCCGCGTCAGCGTGGCCAAGTCCACGAGCGTGGGCATCAAGGATGCGGACAAGCTGCGCGAGCTGCTGGGCGAGCGCTTCGGCGACCTGGTGAGCGAGTCGGTGAGCTACAAGCCGAGTGAGGCGCTCATTGAGATGAGCGCCGACGGCGACGATCCGATGGCGCCGGCTTACCGGGCGCTGCTGACGGTGCGCTCTGGCACGACAGTGCGCATCATGGCGGAGAAGTGAGATGGCGGCGCTGGCGATCGACCCGATCGAGGATGGGGAAGACGCCGCGCTGGCCGCGCCGCCGGTGCGGGCGATCGACACCGAGCTGCCGGCGCGGATTGCGCGCGGCGGCGGCACGGTGTGGGAGGCGCAGCAGGTGGCCGGGCTGATGGCGTGGATGGAGCGCTACGAGCGGGCGCTGCGCCACATTGCGGTGCACGGCACG
>JBKBVA010000443.1:0-505 GCA_046289665.1 Allosphingosinicella sp. | reverse complement strand
CCGCGCGGTCCAGGTTGCGGCGGCCTTCCTCTCCGGCAGCAGTGCCGTCGCCCGGCAGCTGGCCGCGCTGCAACTGGTCCAGCCGGTTGCGCAGTTCCTGCTGGCGTTCGGCCAGCGAGCCCTGGCCCTGGCCGTCGCCCTGCTGTTCGCCGCCCTCCTGCCCCTCCGGCTGCTGGCCGTTCCGGCCTTCCTGCATGTCGCGGTAGGCATCGTCGGACAGCTGTTGCTGGTCGCGCAGGGTCTGGCCCAGTTCGCCCATCGGGCCGCCCTGGCCCTGAACGACCTGCATGTTCTGCATCAGCTGGCGCAGCTGTTCCATCAGCTCGGCAGCTTCGGCGGTGCGGCCTTCCTCCATCAGGCGCTGCAGCTCGTCCAGCATCTGCTGCAGCTGGTCGCCCGACATCATCTGGCCCTGCATCATCCCCTGCTGCTGCTGATCGGGGTTGCGCTGCGCCTCCTCGGCCAGTTCGCGCATGTATTCGTTCAGCGCCTGCTGCATCTCGCG
>JBKBVA010000442.1:0-507 GCA_046289665.1 Allosphingosinicella sp. | reverse complement strand
ATGTAATCCCCCGCCTTGACGAAATAGCTCTCCGCCGTGGCCGACTTCACCCGCAGGTCCAGGATCGGGTCCGCCAGCGGATCGGGCAGGTCGTAATGCCCCACCATGCGCGGCCTGGCCCGTTGCACCAGAACCGTCACCGGCGTCGCCGTGTCCTGCGCCTCCGGCGCCATCGGCAGGCCGGGGGCGCAGACCACCAGCCAGCCATCGTCAAACGCCGTCAGCTCGGCGCGCGTGCCCGCCGGGGTCTCGGCCGAGAACAGCCGCAGCGCCCCCGCCGTGCCGAGCGGCTCGGGCTCGGTCAGCACCTCGACGCGCGCGCCGCGCAGGACGCGGCCGTGATAGGGCGCGAAGCGTTCGGCCTCGAAGCCGGCGAGCAGCGTGACGCGCGGGATGCCGTGGCGCGCGACCTCCTCGATCAGCCAGTCGAGGAAGGGGCGGCCGCCGACCTCGAGCAGCGGCTTCGGCATGTGGCGCGTCAGCGCGCCGAGCCGCGTGCCGCGCCCG
>JBKBVA010000441.1:0-507 GCA_046289665.1 Allosphingosinicella sp. | reverse complement strand
GGCCCTTGTCGGCGGCATCCCAGTCGGGGCTGCGATAGCTCCACCAGCTGTAAAGCCGCCCCTCGGGGATGTCCTGCCGCGTCACATCGACCCAGCGGCCCGCCTCCATCGCCTGACCCAGATGCTCGACCTCGACCGGCGTGTGGCTGACGATCTTCAACAGCGCCTTGTGGTCCCACACGTCATCTTCGCGGGGCGCGATGTTCAGATCGCCCACGAGGATCGCCCGTTCCGGCCCGTCGGCGCGGAAGTGGTCGCGCATGTGGGTCAGGAAGTCGAGCTTCTGGCCGAACTTCACGTTCTGCTCCCGGTCCGGGATGTCGCCGCCTGCCGGGACATAGACGTTGTGGATCGTGACGCCGTTCTCCAGCCGCGCCGCCACATGCCGCGCATGGCCGAGCCTGGCGAAGTCATGCCCGCCCGCATCCTCGATCGGCAGCCGGGACAGGATCGCCACGCCGTTATAGCCCTTCTGGCCCCGTGCGACGACATGGGTGTAGCCCAGTG
>JBKBVA010000440.1:0-508 GCA_046289665.1 Allosphingosinicella sp. | reverse complement strand
GCCTCGCCGAAGGCCCTGACAATGGGTTCGACCAGGGCGGGGGCCTGTGGCGCACGCCGTTCCAGCCGCCGCCAGGCAGAGGCGAGCGAGGGGACCGCCGAATGGGGACCGGACAGCGCCTCCATGGCTTCGGCGAGATCGGCGGCGATCTTCTCCGCCGCCATCATCGACTGGCGCCGCTCGGCCAGCAGCGTCTCCTCGCCGGCCTCGGGCCGCAGCCTTGACAGTTCCTCCACGGCATGGCGCAGGAAGTCGCCGTCGGTGCGCGCCTTGGCGAGCCGCTCCTGGGCCTCCTCCACCGCCCGCAACGCCTGCCGCCAGGCCCTCCAGGCCGTCCGCACGCCTTCCACCACGTCTCCCAACGCGCCGAAGGCATCGACCAGGGCCCTATGGGCATCGGGCTCGACAAGGGCGCGGTCGGCGTGCTGGCCATGAATCTCCACCAGCGCCGCACCGATGGCACGCAGAACCTGGACGCTGACCGGCTGATCGTTGACGAAGGCGCGGG